>JBEKWD010000362.1:0-3468 GCA_049513435.1 Steroidobacteraceae bacterium
AGCAGGTAAGTCGGCGCCACGGATGGGGGTGGAACGCACGGCCAGGACGAGTGTCCATTCATATTGAGGCGGAAGCCGCCGTGGGCGCTGCCCGACACAGTTGAACCGCGCCGCAAATCAGCTATAGTTCGCTGGCTGCAAGACCCAGTGTCCTTTTAAGCGTCTGATTTTTCTATACTTTCAGCGAAACTACGATGTCTGAACGCGATAACGAGAACTTCGATCTGGACGAAGAATTCATCATCGAGTCGGAAGACAGTACCGACTATGACGGTTTGTTAGCCCGGGTGGATAAGCGGGTACGAGCGCAGGGCAAACGCGGCAAGGCCGCCTGGAGCCGGCTCGAGGAAGTGCTCGCCGACCGAAAACTCGAAAAAGATCTGCGCGACGTCTTCGACGAAGACGATCTCTAGAGAGCCTCGTCGCGGCGCTGCCTGCGGTGCAGCGTCTTGCTCTTGCTCCTTTACCAACGGATAGCCGATGGCGACACGCGACGGGTCTGGCTGGGTCGTGCTCAAGTTCGGCGGCACCAGCGTGGCGAATCTGACCAACTGGCGCAACATCGCTGCCGTCGTGCGATCGCGCCAGGCGGCCGGTACGCGCGTGCTCGTGGTGCATTCGGCCATCAGCGGCATCACGGATCGGCTGGATAAATTACTGTCAGCCGCATTGGCCAATGTGCACGCACCACTGCTCGAGGACATCGAGCAGCGCCACCGCGCATTGGCCGCCGAGCTCGGCATCGGTGTGAGCGCGCAGCTCGAGCAGTACTTCGAGGATTTGCGGCAACTCACCGCCGGTATCGGCTTGACCGGTGAGCTCAGCGATCGCACGCGTGCGCGCGCATTGGCGAGCGGTGAGCTCATGGCCACGGAGCTCGGCGCGCGCTACTTAAGCGCGCAGGGTATCGACACACTCTGGTGGGATGCGCGCACCGGCCTGCTGGCCGAGGCGCGTGCAGGGGCCTCGGCGCGCGCTCACTTTCTGTCGGCCACCTGCGACTTCGAGCCGGATGTGGCGCTGCGCGTGCGGCTCGATGCGCTTGCCGGCGTGATCGTCACGCAGGGCTTCATCGCCAGCGATGCCACGGGTGAGACTGTTTTGCTCGGACGCGGTGGCTCGGATACCTCGGCCGCGTATCTGGCCGCCAAACTCAGTGCGCTGCGGCTCGAGATCTGGACCGACGTGCCGGGAATGTTCAGCGCCAATCCGCGCCTGACGCCGCAGGCGCGGCATCTGCGCTCATTGCACTACGACGAAGCCCAGGAAATCGCTAGTAGCGGTGCCAAGGTGCTGCATCCGCGCTGCATCCTGCCGGTCAAATCGCAGCAGATCCCCATTGCGGTCTACGCGACGCACAGCCCGATGCTCGAAGGCACACATATCAGCGCCGATGGCGGTGAGGGCGGCGCGCAGGTCAAGGCCGTGTGCATCAAGAAGGGCATCACGCTGCTCTCGCTCGAGAGCCCGGGCATGTGGCATGAGGTCGGCTTTCTGGCTGATGCTTTCCAGATCTTCAAGCGCCATGGTCTCTCCGTAGACCTGATCTCCACGTCCGAGACCAGCGTGACGGTTTCGCTCGACCCGGCCGCCAATACGCTCGATCCGGCGGCGCTCGAGGCGCTGATCGGCTCGCTATCGGAGCTGTGCCGCGTGCAGGTGCTGGGCCCGTGCGCATCGGTGAGCCTGGTTGGACGCAATATCCGCGCGATACTGCATCAGCTCGGTTCGGCCTTTGAGTTGTTTGCCGAGCAGCGCATCTACCTGCTGAGCCAGGCGGCCAACGATCTGAACTTCAGCTTCGTGGTCGATGAGGAGCAAGGCGACCGGCTGGTCAACGCATTACACGAGCGACTCATCGAGCCGGTGCGCTCCGGCTCGATCCTCGGCCCAACCTGGGAGCAACTATTCGCCCCCGCGCCCGCCGCAAGCGAGCCGCGAGTGAGTTGGTGGCGCGCACGGCGCGCGCAACTGCTCGCGCTGGCCGCGCAGCATGAGTGCGCTTACGTCTATGAGCCGGCAGTCATCCTGGCTGCGGCGCAGGCCCTGCGGAGCCTCAAGTGCGTCGATCGCGTGCTCTATGCGATGAAGGCCAATCCGAATTCGCAGATCCTGCGACTGCTGGCTGGCGAGGGCCTGAGCTTTGAGTGTGTGTCGCGCGGTGAGATCGAGCATCTGCTCGAGAGCATTCCGCAGCTGGATCGCGCGCGCATCCTGTTCACGCCCAACTTTGCCGGTCGCGACGAGTATGGCTGGGCGCTCGAGGCCGGCATCACGCTCACGCTCGACAATCTCTACGTACTGCAAGCCTGGGGCGAGCTGTTCCGCGATCGCAGCGTGTTCATTCGCATCGATACCGGCACCGGCCGAGGCCACCACCAGCACGTGCGCACCGCCGGGGCACAGGCCAAGTTCGGCGTGCCGCTCAGTGAGCTCGATGAGCTCGTGCGGCTCGTGCGCCGCCACGGTGCGAACGTGATCGGACTGCACGCACACTCGGGCAGCGGCATTGTCGATGCGGACAACTGGTCTGAGGTGGCGGGCACTCTGCTCGACCTGGCGCCGCATTTTCCGCAGCTACGCGCGATTGATGTCGGCGGCGGCCTGGGTGTGCCCGACGTGCTCGGGCAACCGGCGCTGGATCTGATCCGACTGGACAGCCTGCTGCTCGTGGCGCGCGAGCGCCGGCCGGACCTGGCGCTGTGGCTGGAGCCGGGCCGCTATCTGGTGGCGGCGGCCGGCGTGCTGATCGCGCGCGTCACGCAGACCAAGAGCAAGGATGAGGTGCGCTACATCGGCATCGCCACGGGCATGAATTCGCTGATCCGTCCGGCGCTGTATGGCGCCTGGCATGAGATCGTGAATCTCACGCGCCTCGATGAGCCGGCCACAGAGCTTGCCAACGTGGTCGGGCCGATCTGCGAGAGCGCAGACTTCTTGGGTCATGATCGGCTGCTGCCGCCGACGCGCGAAGGCGATGTGCTGCTGATCGCTAACGTCGGGGCCTATGGGCGCGCCATGAGCTCACGCTATAACCTGCGCGAGCCGGCCGTCGACATCGTCCTTTAGCGAGCGTCGCGCCATAGAGTCTGATGAGCCGCTGCTGGCCTTTGTATATACATTTGTGTAGTATCGAGCATGGCGGAAACGCTGGCGGGCTCGTACGAGTGAAAGGTGGGCGGAACCTGGTTCGTCCAATCAGCGCACGATACATGCATGCCAAAGAGGTAGCTTCATATGAAAAAGAAAATCCCCAGCTTTAAGACCGACGCTGCGGCGGAGCGGTTCGTCAGTAGGGCGGATTTGACACGGTACGATTTGTCGGGACTCAAGCCGGTCCGATTTGAGTTTGAGAAAAAGACCGCTCAACTCAACATGCGGCTGCCTAAACTGCTACTGGACGCGGTAAAGGTTCGTGCCCAAGAGCGCGGAATCCCTTACACACGTTTCCTGCGTGAACTCATTGAG
>JBEKWD010000363.1:0-3460 GCA_049513435.1 Steroidobacteraceae bacterium
GCCGCCGAAGAGTCCATGGTGCTGCTGCAGAATGACGGTGTACTGCCCTTGCAGTCCGCGCCACGGCGCATCGCTGTGATCGGGCCGACAGCGGATCTCGAGGCGTCGCTCGAGGGTAATTACAACGGCACTTCACTCGATGCGGTCAGTCCGCTGGACGGCATTATTCGCCAATTTCCGGATACTAGTGTGCATTACGCACAGGGCTCGGTACTTGCCGATGGACTGCCCATGGTTGTGCCACGCACGGTATTCGGGCAGGGCCTGACAGCCGAATATTTTGCAACGACTGACTGGACTGGACGACCCGTCGCGGTCATGCGCGATGCGAGCATCCAGCACAACTGGGACAAAGCATTCCCGGTCGCCGAACTGCTTACACATGACTATTCGGTACGCTGGTCTGGAACCGTGAAGGTACCGGCAGCCGGGACGTACCAGTTCGAGGTCAATCCCGTCAGGGCCTTTCCGTACTCGCCGCGCGAAACCTATCGTCTGCTGCTCGATGGCAAGGTTCTGGGCGAAGGCGAATTGAACTCAGGCAAATCCACACCGGTCACCGGTAATTCCGTGTCCGCGCCACCGCGCGCACCGCAATCGACACCGGCGATGCTCAGCGTGAATTTCACGAATACGGAGCCGCACAGTTTTCAACTTGAATACAGCCACTCCGGCACTCGTGCTGGGGGCGGGGTTACGTTGGAATGGGTTCCGCCAAGTGCAGTACAACTCGACGAGGCGGTGGCTGCAGCCAGAGACAGTGACCTGGTCATTGCGTTCGTGGGACTCTCGCCGAATCTGGAAGGCGAAGAGATGCCGATCCACATCGAAGGCTTCGATCGAGGTGACCGCACGCAACTTGATCTGCCCCGATCGCAAAGACAACTGCTCGAGAGCCTCGGCGCGAGCGGTAAACCGGTCATTGTCGTGAACTTAAGCGGCAGTGCGGTGGCGTTGACGTGGGCGCGGGCCCATGCCGCCGCGGTACTTCAAGCGTGGTATCCGGGGGTCGAGGGCGGCACAGCGATAGCGCGCACACTGGCGGGTCTTAATAACCCAGCGGGGCGCTTACCGCTGACGTTTTATGCAAGCCTGAAGGACTTGCCGGCCTTCGACGACTATTCAATGCAACACCGAACCTATCGTTACTATCGAGGCAAAGCTTTGTGGGGTTTCGGCTATGGACTCAGTTATTCGAGTTTCCGCTATGGCGCGCCGTTGCTGGCGTCTAAAACCTTCGCAGCGGGTGAAAGCCTGCACGCGAGCGTCGTGGTGACCAACTACAGCGCTCGTGCCGGTGATGAAGTCGTCGAGGCTTACCTGAAGACGCCGCAGAAGGATGGCCCGAGGTATTCGCTGGTCGCCTTCAGGCGCGTGCACCTGGATGCCGGACAGAGCCGAAACGTCGAGCTCGATATCGATGCACGCGCCATGTCGGCGGTCAATGAGAGCGGTGAGCGCACCGTGCCCGCGGGTGACTATCAATTAAGCATAGGCTCTGCCCAACCGAGCGAGACTCATGCGGGCGTCAGTGCAAATTTCAGCATCCGCGGCAGCAAGCGTCTGGAAAAATGAGCACTGGCGGAAACGCGCTAAAGTCCCTGTCGCTCGCCGCTCGCTGAGCCCCCTTGCCGTCGCCCGAGCAGGTAGCCGGCTCCAAACGGAAGACCCAGCACCAGCAGCGTCAGCAGTATCAACAAGAGCAGCGTCTCGCGCACCAGTTTGCGCAGTTCTTGCCAGGATGTGTCGACGGCATGGGCCGCGATGCGCTCGGCGTCTTCGGCGACGCGCGCACGCTCAGTATCGAAGGCGGATGTGATGCCTTCTCGTTCAGTCGCGATGTTGGCCGCCAACGCTTCGCGCTCGACATGCATTGTGCGCAGTGTCTGCATCCAGGAAGCGTCCAGCCGATCTGAGGAGGCCAGCAGACTGGCGCGCAGTTCGGCAATCGCCTGATGCGCCAACGCGGGACTGGTGTCAGCAAGCATTGCAATGCGCTCGAGTTGCGCGTCTATGTCCCGAAAGGCCACTCGATAGGATGCGCCGTCGAAGCCAGCACGGTTGAGCGCCAGTTCGGTCTGCCACAGACTCATTGTGGGGACCCGCTCACCATAGATGCGCACGCGGTCTGAGAGGTCGCCGAGGGCTTGGGCCACTGTACCTTCAACTCGAAGTGGAGCGTCATCGCGTTCGTCGATAGTCCACGCCGCCAGCACGGATGGACGTACGATATCCACGCTCTCGAGCGGGTTGCGCTGGGCGTAACCAACGACAAACGTGCGATACCGTGGATAGTCGTCGCCCGTCAGCTGTTTGGCGAGTGCATCAGCCTCGTCCGCGAGTTGCGTGGCACCGAGGCGCACGTCTGCCTGGGCGCTTCCCAGGATGTCTGCCCCGGCACCGGTGACGAGAAAATCACGGAATTGCACCGCGAAGGACCAGGTATCCAGTAGGCTCGCGATCGGCGAGAGCCCGGTGGATGAGCGCGTAATTTCAGTGACCGCGCTCAGTTTGAGGCGAATCGCCTGCAATCGCACTGCCAGATCAGACGCATCTGGGGCAGCATCATCGAGTAGGTGCGTGATCGTGCTTACAAAATGTGCCGCGTAGTCGCGGGTCAGCAGGCGAGCTTGCTGCTCACGCGCGCTCAGGGGTTTCTCCGGAGACTTGATTGCAAGTAGCGAGCAGCCACTCAACAGCAGACCCGCGAGCAGCAGCGCAGCGCGGCGCAGTATTGGGCGCACACAGTGGTCAGAAGATCTCATGATGGACCAGGCTCTGGTTCTATTTATCCCAGGCGTTCAAATCCGCGCAACTGCTGAGCACCTGATGCTTAATACTAGAATATATTATCGGTTGAAGCCGACAAAGTGAGTCCGGCAGCTCGATGGTACAAGAAACAGCAGAGTCGGAAGGCACTCTTAAGCAGCGCGGGGGCATGTTTCGCGTGCTCTCGCGCAGTGGCAGGAGTTTCTGGATCGATGCAGCGAAAATGCTGGCGCCATGGCTGATTGCCAGCGCGGCCTTAATCTTCGTCGCCCTTCATTTCCTGCGTCCAGGGCCGGCGAGCACGCTCACCATCGCCAGTGGCCCTGCCGGTACGAAGTTCAATCTCGTGGCGCAGCAGTACCAGAAGATCATGGCGCGCAACGGCATCAGGCTTAAGATCGCTGTAACCGAAGGCTCTCTGGATAACTTGAGCCGGCTGTTGGATCGGCGCAGTGGTGTGGATATTGCCCTGGTTCAATCCGGCACGCCGCATCCTGCGGACACCGACGATCTGATATCGCTCGGCAGTGTGTTCTACATTCCACTCACCATTTTTTACCGCAACGCGACGCCGATCGAGCGGCTGTCGCAGCTGCGCGGCCAGCGAATCGCGATTGGGCCGCCGGGCAGCGGCACCCGGTCTCTGGCCGAGGCGTTGCTTAAGGGCAATGAGATCGAGGCCGGCGGCCCG
>JBEKWD010000364.1:0-4263 GCA_049513435.1 Steroidobacteraceae bacterium
GAGCCGGTGCTCGGCGTCGTCTATGCACCAGCGCGAGCCGTGCTCTATGGCGCAGCGCGTGGCTGCGGCGCATTTCGCCGGGCAGCCAACGGCGAGCGCACTGCGATCCACGTGCAAAGCCGCGCACCCGCGCGGCTGCGAGTGCTCGGCAGTCGCTCGCACGGCGATGCGGTGCTCGATCGCATGCTCGCGCGTCTGGGCGAGCAGGAGCGTGTGCACGTGGGCAGCGCGCTGAAGTTCGGCCTGCTTGCCGAGGGCAGCGGCGACCTGTATGTGCGCCGCGGGCCGACCTGGGAATGGGACACGGCCGCCGGGCAGGCCGTGCTGATTGAAGCGGGCGGCGCTGTGATCGACCTGAGCGGCGCGCCATTGCGCTATAACGCGCGCGCCGAACTCGTGAATCCTTCATTCATTGCCTACGCTGACCGATCGCGCGACTGGGTCGCATTGCTGTCATGAGCCGCGTGGATCTGCACACGCACAGCCACTGCTCGGACGGCCTGTTGTCGCCGGGCGCTCTGGTGGCACTGGCGGCACAGCGCGAGGTGGAGCTATTGGCTCTGACCGATCACGATACGGTTGCGGGCTGCGAACTGGCTCGCACGGCATGCGCCGCCCACGCGATCCGTTTCGTATCGGGTGTGGAGCTCAGCTGCGAGTGGCGCGAACGAGAAATCCACGTGGTCGGACTCGGCATCGATCTCAACGATGCCAGCCTGCTGGCGCATTGCGAGGCTCAGCTCGAGCGCCGGCGGCAACGCATGCGAAGGATGGCCGAGCGGCTATCGCTTGCGGGGCTGCCCGGAGCGGAACTGGGGGCGATCGCGCTCGCCGCGCCGGTGCCGACGCGAACGCACCTCGCGCGCGCGCTCTGGACTCTGGAGCTCGCCGACAGCGTAGCGGATGGCTTCGAGCGCTGGCTCAAGCGTGGTCGTCCCGGATACGTCAGGGCGCAATGGCCCTCATTGGCGCAGACGGTGCTGCGCATCGTCGCGGCCGGCGGGGTCGCGGTGCTGGCGCATGCACACCGCTATGCGATCTCTCATGGTGTTTTGCGCGAGCTGGTCGGGGAGTTCAAGGCCGCCGGCGGCGCTGGCATCGAGGTCAGCCTGGCCGGCATGAGCCCCGCTGATGCGGATCGCCTCGCAGCAATCGCCAGGCGCTACGAGCTCGCCGGCTCGATCGGCTCGGACTTCCATGAGCCGGATTTGCCGTGGCGCCCATTGGGTCGCTTCGCTAAGCTACGCGATCTGATAACACCGATCATGGCGCGGCTCCAAGCGTGAGCGCGCTCTACCACGCAGCCGCGCGCGCGCCGCTGCTGCAGGACAAGGCAGTCACTGCGGATGAGCGATCAGGAAGACAACGTCGACCGCGAGCTGTTCCGCAATTTCGAGAAACTGCGACAGCTGCGCATCGAGCATCGCGATCTGGACGAAGTCATCTCGCGTCTTTCGATGGACATGCATATCGACGAATTGCAGCTCAAGCGACTCAAGAAGCGCAAGCTCGCGCTCAAGGACCAGATCCTCAAGCTCGAAAGCCAGCTGATTCCGGATCTGAACGCCTGAGGGCCTCGGTGAGCGGCGCGACGCCGTGAAGAAGCTGCCCAGCATTTCAGCCCAGGACCTGCAGTTCCACTTCGTACGCGGCTCGGGTCCGGGTGGCCAGAACGTCAACAAGGTCGCCACCGCGGCGCAATTGCGCTTTGATCTGGCCGGTACCGCGTCACTCTCGCCGGCTGTCAAGGCGCGACTGCGCGCCTTGGCCGGACATCGACTCAGTGCCGAGGGGGCGTTGTTGATCAGTGCGCGCAATCATCGCACGCAGGAAGGCAATCGCCGCGAAGCACTTGCGCGGCTGCAGGCGCTGATCGTGCGTGCGAGCGTCGAGCCCAAGGCACGCCACGCGACGCGCCCCACGCGCGGCTCGCAGCTGCGCCGCATGGAGCACAAGTCCCAGCGCAAGCGCCTCAAGCAACTGCGCGGCCGCGTGCCATCCGACTGACTCGAGGCATGGGCCCGGCCAGATCGATGCGTGTCCAGAGCTTCGCGCCGGTCGTGCGCACCGACGCGCGCGCGCTCATTCTCGGCAGCATGCCCGGCGCGGCCTCACTGGCCGCCCGGCAATACTATGCGCATCCGCGCAATCAGTTCTGGACCATCATGGCGCGGCAAGGCATAGCCGAGCACGCGCTGCCCTACGCGCTGCGGCTCGAGCGCTTGCAGCAGCACCGACTGGCACTGTGGGACGTACTGCATTCCTGCATCCGCCGCGGCAGCCTGGATGCCGCAATCGAGCATCGCGGCGCGATCGCGAACGACCTGCCGCAGTTGCTGCACACCTATCGCGGCATCGAGCGCCTGTGCTGCAACGGCGCCACCGCCTACCGCGCGCTGCAGCGACACTTCGGCGCGCAACTGCAGCGCGATTTTCCGCAGCTCGAGTGCCTGCAATTGCCATCGACCAGTCCGGCGCACGCCAGCATGAGTCTGAGCGACAAATTGCTCGCCTGGGAGCGCGCCCTCAGCCGTGAGTGACCTGCAGAATGCTGTGGCGGATCTGCTCGGAAAGCACCACCTGAGCGTCGGCCGCAACACGCAACAAGGTGTCATCGAATTCGAGCCGGCCGCTCGCATCGTCGCGTATCACGCCGCGCGCATGCAGCAGATCGATGAAATTCTCGAACAGCCTGCGATCGAAGAACTCCGGGGAATTGAAGCCATAGAGCATGGTCATGCGCTGCGCCATGAGCTGACAGCGCTCCTCGAGTGCGCGCTGTGTGATCTGGCCGCTGCCCGCATCGATCAGCAATGCTATGGCCAGATAATAGCGCTCGATGGTCGCGATGGTCGTCTGCGCCAGCAGCGACAGCTGCATCGCTGGCATCGAGTTGGGTGGCGGTCGCTGCCATGAGCCAGCCTCCTGGCCGGCCAGCAGCAGACCCAATTGCGCCAGCGCCGCCAGGGCCTGCGCAACCACTGCGGGCAGCTGCGTTTCCGACCAGCGCAGGAATAGTTCCGCCGCCACATACGGATAGATGCGCCCGGCCAGGCGCTGGACGTCCTCGGTGTGCATCGCGGCATTACCGAGAAAACAGCAGGCGATCAGCGAAGGGATGGCCAACAGGTGCAGCACGTTATTGCGCATGTAGGTTGCGAGCACAGCCTGCTCGGGCCCCATGCGAATGATGTTGCCGGAGCTATGAGCCTCGCGTGCAATGACCTGCATGCCCAGCCCGTAGGCAATCACCGCCGGCGGCGCTAGCGGCGTGAGCCTGACCCGATCGCTATAGGGAACGGTGCGCAGTACCGCCGACAAGACCTCGATCTGGCGCAACAAATCGGACTCGAGCATCGCCTGGCGCGGCGTCGCGAGCAGTATCAGCGCCAGCAGATTGATCGGCGTGACGGTGGCCGCCGCATTGATATGGCGCATGATTGCCAGCGCCCTGCGCTTCGAGTAAGCGCTCATAGCCAAAATACACGGGCACGAATACGACTGGCAGTCGTGGCTCGCGCAGGTAGCTGCGCACCGTCATCGACAGCATACCGGTCATCGGCGTGAGCAGGCGGCCGGTTCGGCTGCGTCCGCCTTCGATGAAATATTCGATCGAATGCCCGCGCGCCATCATGGCTGCGAGGTACTTCATGAACACGACCGTGTAGAGCGCGCTGCCGCGCAGGCTGCGGCGGATGAAGAACGCCCCGCCCTTGCGCAGCAAGCGGCCTACGATCGGCAGATTAAGATTCAGCCCGGCAGCGATGTGCGGGACCGCGAAGCCTTGCTCGAAGATCACATAGGACAGCAGCAGGTAATCCATGTGGCTGCGGTGGCAGGGCACATAGATGAGTTCGTTGCCGCCGGCGATCTGCTGCAGTGTCTCGACGCCCGTGAATTCGATACCGTCATAGAGCCGGTTCCAGAGGCGTGCGAGTAAGTGCGCCAGCGCCGCGACAAACACCGGCGAGTAATTGGCCGCGATCTCATTGGCGTAGCCTTGCGCCTCGAGCAGGGCCGCGCGCCGCGAGCCGGGACGCTCAGCGCTCACCTGCTGCGCGACCGCCGCGCGCACGGCGCGCGTATGCAACACTTCCGAGACGATCGTGCGGCGGTGGGACAGATCCGGTCCGATGCGCGCCGCGCGCAGCCGCGCGAACGTCGCGCGCAATTGCCGGCTCACGCGCCGCCCGCTCAGTGCGGTATCGGCATCGGCTTCCAGAAAGCCGCGCAACGAGACCGGATCGCCCAATTGCACCGTCG
>JBEKWD010000365.1:0-3446 GCA_049513435.1 Steroidobacteraceae bacterium
GACCGCGCTTGAGGCTAGCGTCAACCCAGTCGGTGAACCAGATTCTATTCAGGAGATCCCCATATCTATGCTAGATGTACACACACCCCACGAGACCACGCGTACCTGGAAAGACTTCTTCATCCATGTTGCGATCATTACGATTGGACTTCTCATCGCCATCGGACTCGAACAGACGGTCGCGCTCGTGCACCATCGGCATCTGAACCAGCAACTAGAACAGCAGATGCGCGCCGTCTTCATTAGCGACCTACAGCTCGACGAAAATAATTACAAGCTACTGAGCGACTTTCGCGCTTATCTGGTCGAACTGCGAGCTGCCATCGACGCACGAGTTCACGGGCAATCATCCGTTCAATCACCATCGCCCAACGACTCACGCATGGCGGTATTTCTGATCAATCCCAATCTGGCCCCGTATGAGGCGGCAAAGGAGAACGGATCGGTTGCGTGGCTTGCCAGTAGTAGCATCCGGCTCTACAACCGTATCGCGCTGGGCCGTGATTTAGCATTGGCAGCTAGAGATGGCTGGTATGAGGCTGCCGGCGCGATGCAAGCATTTCAAGAGAAATTTGTCGATTCCCCGGGTAGTCTGATGATGGGACAGATCGGCACAGCGCCCAACCTCGCGGTGTTATCCGGCGCGGAACTCACGGAGTACCTGACGCTTGTTTCGGCAATGGTCAAGAAAACCGACTTAGTTGCCGCCCGACTACATATCTTCGACGTGGAATGTCGGGCGCTCCTCAACGGGGTCCGCGACGAAAACGACTTAGTCAAGATAATTGTCCGGGGGGCTTCGGACGGGGTCGATTTAACGACAATGTCACCGACGACCAGATAGTCGCATCGCTTAGAGGGATGAGGCCGAGATTGTCTCAGTCCGTCGTGCCTTAGACCTCGTGCAACTTGACCACAGTACGGTCAATATCCTTTAGTGTCCGCTTGCCGCACATAGCCATGTCGCGTCCCACCTCGGTTTGCAGCATTTCCAGGATCTGTTGCGCGCCTTCCGGCCCGTAAGCTGCCAAGCCCCACGCTAGTGGCCTTCCGATCATGACGGCCGTCGCTCCGTATGCCAGAGCTTTGAAAATATCGGACCCTCGGCGGAAGTTTCCGTCAATCAGGACGGGAATCTTGCCTGCCACCGCGTCGGTAATGGAGGGCAGCATTTCGATCGAAGACACCATGCCGGGTGCCAACAATCCGCCATAGTTCGACACCACGATGCCCTGCACACCGCGCTTCACCGCCGACCTGGCCTCCTTGGGCGTCATGATCCCCTTGATCAGTACAGGGACATTAATTCCCTTACGCATCTTGTCGATGACGTCCCAGTTGACGGCTGAGTGTGTCACGGCCGCCAGGTTAGCGGGGCCAGCGCCAGCGTCCGTATTGGGGAGCGGGAAGCCCGTCGTGATGCAGATCGCCTTGCAGCCCGACTTGACGGCTTGAGCCATCTTGGCGTTGACCGCCGAAACATCGGCCTCGGGAAAGACCTGGTACCAGAGAACCGTCGATGATTGCGCCGCGATTTTCTCCAGCGGCATGCTCGAGTCGCTGCTCACCACCATCCATGCCTTGGCGGCCGACGACGCGCGCGCCATGCCAGCCTCGCCGTCCGGGTGGTAGGTCTGCTGTTTCGCGAGCGGCCCTACCATGATCGGCGCGAACATCTTTTCGCCAAACAACTGGAGGCTCATATCCAGATGCGTGGTGGGTACCATCATGCGAGGACGGAAGGTGATCCGATCGAAGAAAGAACGATCGCTCCCGGCAATCGTAGCGAAAATGGGCGGAGCGAGTTGACGCTTGGCCATGTCTTCGAATTCGAGAACGTTGACCAGGTCAACGCGCGGCGCAATGCGACCGGGAGGCTCGCCGATGAGTACCGGTGGTTCATCCGACAACAGCGGCGAGGCGGCGGCCAGCGAACCGAAGCCTGCCAAAACCTGGCGTCTTGTCAAATCGTCCGTTTTCATCGGAAATGCGTCCTTATCAAGCTGCGGTCAATCGACGCAAGATCGGCCATGCCCGTCTGCGCCATCGCCACCATAAGCTCTCCCTGAAGAATTTCGAGCACCCGCTGTACGCCCGCTGGCCCGTAGGCAGCAAGACCCCACCGGATCGTGCGGCCAAGACAAACGGCTTTGGCGCCCAGCGCGAGAGCCTTGAGGATGTCAGAGCCGCTTCGGATACCGCTATCGAACAGCACCGGTACACGTGCTGGGACGGCATCGACGACCTCGGCCAGTACTTCTAATGTGGACGGACCGTAATCTAAGGACCTGCCGCCATGGTTGGATACGTAAATGGCGTCGTAGCCGCGACTGACGAACTCCTTCGCATCTTCTGCAGTTAACACGCCCTTCACAGCAAGGGGCACCTTAACCATTTTGCGTACCTGTTCGGCGTATTGCCAGTTGTACCAAAGACGCACCTGCGGCACGCGATAAGGGTTACCCGGCGCTGCAGCTCCCTGAGCGCCGCGCCCCGCTGCACCACCTCCCACCGCGCCACCCACTCCGCCGCCTCCCAGAGGTCCAGCGTTCAGGTGACGGTCATGCAAGGAGTGTTCGTAATAGGGCGCCTGCTGGTCCACCGTCATGACAATCGCCTTGGCGCCGGCTGCCAGGGCCCGATCCAGCAGCTCCTTGGTGTGGTCCAAATCCTCCTGCGGATAGAGCTGCCACCAGATAGGACTGGTCCCGCCGGCCGCAATCTTATCCACGGGAAAAGACGCATTGGCGCTGATGATCATTGGCGTACCGGAAGCGTCGGAAGCGGCTCGGTGAGTGGCGACCTCGCCATCGCGATACAGCGCTCCGTGAGCGGCGCTCGGCGACACCATCATAGGGAAGTTCATGGGCGTGCCAAGAACTGTGGTGGCAGTCTTGACCGAGGCCACATCCACAGCTCCGCCGGGCACGAGCTCGACCCAATCAAATGCCTCACGATTGCGGCGTAAAGTGAATTCGCCCTCCACGCCGTAGGCAGTGTAAGTCCAGGTCTCACGAGGCAGCTTGGCGAACGCAACCGCTTCGAATTCGACGACGGTTTTGAGCTCGTCCATGCCGGGCACGCGGGAATGATCATGGAAAGGATCCTGCCGCGCATCGACAAGTGCGCTTGCTGCAAGACCAGCACCCAGTCCTCCAAGTAAGCCGCGCCTCGTAACACCTGCTTCTTTCATACAAACCCCTGTTGCACACTCATTTTCAGACCTATGGTGCTTCGTGACAATAATCACACGCCTGACCTGCATTGCGATCCCGGTGGCAGCTCACGCATCCGGCCATCGACAAATCAGTCTCCCGGAAAAGACGATCACGCTGCGCGACTTGTCCATGACAGTCCTCACACTTCGCCCCGGCGTCCAAGTGCGCTTTGTGGCTGAAAAACACAAGATCCGGCTCCTTGTAAACACGCACCCACGGAATATCCTT
>JBEKWD010000366.1:0-3440 GCA_049513435.1 Steroidobacteraceae bacterium
CGGGGCAGCCAGGAACATTCACTACCGGCAACCCAGCTTTGGATTTCCACTTCCAGCCCAGATAGTCGTTCAGACCCATGCAGCCGGTCGGATTGCCTTCCATCGCATGGATCCCACCGTATGTTGCACAGGTCCCCGCGCCAATAACGGCGATCGCCTTGGGCGCGAGCCGATCAATCCATTCGGTGGTCTTGATCGGTTGCCCGCTCTTAGGATCGGTGCCCATGGCCGCCCAGTAGCCTTCGCCGCTGATCTTTTCGTTGGGTATGGAGCCTTCCACCACCAGAACGAAGTTTTCAATTTCCCCGCGCTCGGCCTGATACCAATAGTCCATAAACTCATCGCCGTTCTCATAGGCGAGCACCGGGTTATGAAGGTGCACCTTCGGCAGGCCAGGAATGGCCCCGAGCACGACGTCCTCGACGCTGGGCTGAGTGGCTGCCGTGATGGAAACAGAATCGCCGTCGCATCCGAGTCCGGCGGTCATCCATATCACATGGATCTCTTTGACGGCGGGCGCGCGTTGAGTCTTTCGGCCGTAGGGAGAATCGTTTTCGTTAATCATGAAAACCCCCTTAGCAAGCTTTGAGCGACCCTACGCTTGCTTTACATAAAAAACAATTCGTTAAAGCACTCAAAAGCGCATTCATGCGGCAGGTTTCATGCGGCCAAGCGCCGCAATACCGCTGCCGTGGTCAGCGGCGCGCGGGGGTCTTACTTGTGCAAGTCGTCAATCCAGCGCACAAGCTCGGGGATCTCTACTGGAGTGATGTCCAGATTGACAACCAGGCCTTGTTGCCCACTGCGTGTGAGCACGCAGTGAAGCTCTACGTCCTCGCTCGCATTAATCTCTTGATGCGGGACGTAAGGAGGCACGTAAATAAAGTCGCCCGGCGCGGCCTCGGCCACGAATTCCAGCCGGTCACCCCAGCGCAGGCGGGCTAGACCACTGACGACATAGATGACGCTCTCGAGCCCCCCGTGATGGTGCGCTCCGGTCTTGGCGTTGGCGTTGATGGTTACCGTGCCCGCCCACAGTTTCTTCGCACCCGTTCGCTGCGTGGTCACCGCGGCGCGCCGGTGCATGCCGGGCGTCTGAGCGGTGTTATCGTCCAGCTCGTTGGATCGGATGATCCTGACCCCGCCGGTGCGCCATCGATTGGAGTCGCGGCTCATCGAGCCTAGGGCTGATAAAGAACCTGGGTCGTCACCTCGGCGTCGCCGGTGATCGAGTTCACGCGCCCATCGGTGTGGAAGTTGAGCTGATATCGATCGTGCCGCCCGCGATAGAGCCGCCAGATCGGCGCATCGAGCACCACGTTTTCATTCGCAACCGGGTAGCCGATCGAAGCCAGGGCCTGCTCGCGCGTCATGCCCACCATGACCTTGCCCTGGTAGATCGCGTCGCGAACAGCCGTCGGATAAGTGCGAAGGCGAGGACGCGGATCATCGCGCACGACAATCTTGGCCACCCAGGCCTCGAGCGATTCCTGCTCGCGGCCATTGTCATGGAAGAGTTTCATCGATTTCCCATCGACCCTGATATCCGCGCGCTGCTTGCCATCGTTATAGGCAATGACCTGGATCGGTGTGCCGGGTGGGATCATCGGCAGCTCTGAATAATTACGGTCGTTGACCGTATCGCCGTCATAGTGCAGGTTGCAGCAGGCGAATCCGTCCCACGGGACCCCCGGTGGTGGGCCGGCCGGCGCATCGGGTTTCGATATGTGCAACGAGACCTCGAGGTCCCGCAGGATGCCCGCCCGAGAGTCGAGCGACCCGAGCAGGAGCGCCAGCGCCAGAACGGCACCCAGAGCGGCGTTATGCCCGTCAAGCGTGCGCCATTTCGTTATTCTGCTTCGCACAACTCCCTCGATAGACCAAAAGCGTCTAAGGCGCTTCCAAAACGACTCCCGACAGCGATAATGCTTTAGATATTAATTATACCTAAACGATCCGTACGGCGCGTGCTGATGAAACGGCTTACTTTGCTGGCTGTGGCGATGCTGATGCCGCTGTGCGCGCTGGCTGCGGAAACCCGAGTCGCGCTGGTCATCGGCAACAGCGCCTATCCAAGCGGGCCTCTGCGCAATCCGGCCAATGATGCCGACCTGGTGACGGAGACGTTGAAAAAGGTCGGCTTTTCCGTAATCGAGCGGCGCGATGCGGATCAGCTCAGCATGAAGCGAGCCATACAGGAGTTTGGTAAGCGCCTGGAAGATGCAGGGCCCAAAGCGGTGGGCCTGTTCTACTACGCCGGTCACGGCGTGCAGCTCAGCGGCCGCAACTACCTGATCCCGACGACCGCAAACATCGAGCGTGAGGGCGATGTCGAGATCGAAGCGGTGAGCGCTGACTGGGTGATCGAGCAGATGCGCTACGCGCGCAACGCACTGAACATCGTGATTCTGGACGCCTGCCGCAACAATCCGTTCACACGCAGCATGCGCTCAGCCGACCGGGGGCTGGCGGTCATGGATGTGCCGACGGGGATTCTCATTGCGTATTCAACCGCGCCCGGCACGGTCGCGCAGGATGGTAACGGGCGCAACAGTCCCTACAGCGTTGCCCTCACGCAAGCCATGCTCGAACAGCGCGAACCCCTGGCCGAGCTCTTCCAGGATGTGCGCGTTGCGGTCATGAGTGCCACCGAGCAAAAGCAGGTGCCCTGGGAAGATTCCTCACTGACGGGGCGCTTCTATTTTATTGCGCCCGAGAATCCCGCGGCGCCCGTAGCCAGAGTGCCCGCTGCCGGCGCACCAGAGGTCAGCGCGCCTCAGTCCGATACCTCGAGCGGCAGCGGCTGGCTATCGCGACTGTTTAACTGGAATACACCAACCACTGCTTCCACGACTCCTGCACCCGCAGCCAATACGCCAAACACCGTCACGTCCGGCTCGAGCGCGTCGGGCGATGTCGCAGGGCCCAAGGTATCCGCGGGGGCCACGATCTCGGGCGCAAATGTGCTGGCGTTATTCAATACGCTGGGAATTCAGACGCAGGACATCGATGCGGCACAACGCTATTCGCCGGCCTCTGTGCGCCAGTTGCTCGAGACCTCTGCCCGCAGCGTCTCGCTCGGCAGTACGAGTGAGGAGCTTCGGGCCGCACTCGAGCTTTGCCGGCAGTATTCGTCCCACTGCGATCCGGCCTGGTACGAGGACGAAAGCCTGCGCCACACCACCCTGCAACCCTTTGAGCTCGATCGACAGCCGGTCAGCGTTGCCGCCTTTCGGCAATTTACCGATAGCAGTCATTACAAAACGTACGCCGAACAGGTCGGCTACGGTTACGCGCTGACGTCCGACGGCCTTCATCTGGAGGAAGTAGACGGGGGCAACTGGCGTAACGGGATGAAGCGGCACCCGGCGGATGACGACTCGCCGGTCGTGGGTGTGACCTTTCGGGACGCCGTGGCCTATTGCAAAGCCAACGGCTCG
>JBEKWD010000367.1:0-3439 GCA_049513435.1 Steroidobacteraceae bacterium
CGGCGGCCGCTCTGGTTGCCGCCGTCACCGATGCGAGCAGTCCAGTACTCGTGCGCGCGGAAGCCGCCTACTCGTTGGGAAAGATTCGGCCCACGCCGCCCTCGGTAGTTGATTTTCTGCTGGACACCATCGGCGTTACGATGCCCCCACCAATCGTTACCTCCACTCTGGCGGCGTTGCTGCAGCTCGACCCGCCGGTGAACGATCAGCTTGCGATCTGGACCCGAAAGGCCGCGGCCCTGGATTCGGTGTGCCGGGAAGTGGATCGACTATCCTCGGATCAAGAGGCCACGCACTCTCCGCGTGCGCGAAAATATCTGGAAGCCCTGATCGCCCGCTGGCAAGCGACCAGCTCATGATTGCAGAAATTATAACTTATAAATCAAATATATAATCGCTTTTGTGAATTTACTTTCTTGCTGCCTAAGGAATCGTCAAGCAGGCATCTTGCGCTTGGTGTATTCGCGGGCCGCCATCACGACCTTCTCGTCGTCGCCGGGCAGCATGCGCATCCCTGCATCAATGCTCTGGTTGTGAGTCGAGCCGGGCGGGCCGGTGCCCAGCCATTGCACACCGTTCTTCTTGGCCGCGAGCCGAACGCGTTCAAGCGCATCCACCAGCCTCGGATCGGCCAATACCTTCTTGCGCTCATCCGGCGACATCGGCTTGATGGCGTCCCAGCCCAAAATAGACCAGGAGTTGTCGCTGGGGCCAGGCTCGGCGAAGGCCAGGCCCTTGATGGCCATAATTTGCTCGCAATTCTCTACGGCGTGGCGGTTCTCCAGCTTGAAGCCCATGGAGATCTCGCCCTTGGGATTAAGTGGCCAGGTGTCGGCTACCGCCAGATAATCTGTGCCGCTTAAGCCCCAGACATGGGCGGCGAAGACCTGGCTGCCCGAGCCGCGCGAACCCTCGATGGGCTGGTAAGGAATGCCCGGAAGGGTGTATTTGGTGCGCGCGCACGAGATGGCGATCTCGCCGGCTTCCGGCGAGTGCATCTCGCAGATCAGGACGCCATGCGCGCCCGCCGCCAGTGCCTGCTGGATTTGCCAGGCGTTGGCACGCATCGACGGGCCGTCAAAGCCTACCGCCGGCAGAGTCACGAACACCATGGGCGTGCGGTGGCCGGACGGTGTGGGACCGCCATCCGCCATGCCCTGCATGAAGTTGCGCAGGTTCGAGAAGTCTAAGCTGCCGTTCTCCATCTCGTAATTGATGGCGTCGCAATAGGTTTTGACCATGCGCATGCCCTCTTCATATCCATCGGGCGCGCCGGACGGCATATAGACATTGTAGTAGACGACCTGATTGTCCTCCCACAGCTCGATCGCCTTGTTGACGCGGCGCGGCTTGTAATGGGCATCGGCCGTGGAAATCTGCGGCAGGGTGCGGGCCCAGTTCTTCTTGATGCCACCGCCCTTGCTGGCGGTGCCGAAATAGTTCGGGCTGTCGAGCATGGTGTGCGTAGGCGCGCTTTGCCCCTGTGCCTGCGCTTGCGCCTGTGTTGCCGCCGCGAGGCCCGTGCCGATCAAGGCGCTACCGGCCAAGAATTCACGCTTTTTGATATCCATCGCTTCCCCCGTTTGCTGTTAGTCAGTTTACGCGCTGCCAGGCTCGACGAACAAGAGTGGGATTGCGAAGCGGCCGTCGAGCGCAGGCCAGGTATTCGCGAAGCGCCAATGACATGCTTAATATTGCTAACCAGCGCATTATTTCCATGTGACGAATCTTGGGGTGGGAGAACCGCATGCAAAGCATATTAAAGGCGGCCGTACTGTTGGTTTGCGTGGCTGCAGCGGCGCCAGCGATGGCACAAGTTCAGATGAGCCGCAGCCAGATGATGTTTTACACATCCGAATGGAAGGGCGAGCGTTTCCCCGATGGGCGCCCGAAACTGTCAGATTCACTGCTGCAGCGGGCGCTGGATGTGTCGATCGAGGATGTCTGGGATTATTTGCGCGACGAAGGCTACCACTGCCAGTTCGAGGCGGGTTTTGAGATGCTGCACCCGGACAAGCCGTTCGCGGGGCGGGCACTCACCGCCCAATACATGCCCTCTCGTCCTGACATGCTGCGGCCCATTGCGGCCGAGGGCGTGCAGGAAAAGCGAGTGAGCGGCAACAACAGCTGGCCAATTAACGAACTGCGGCCCGGCGACGTCTACGTCGCCGACGGCTTTGGCAAAATCGTCGAAGGCACGCTGATCGGTTCCAATTTGGGCAGCGGCATCGCCGCGCATTCCCATGTCGGATTCGTCTTCGACTCCGGCATTCGCGATGCCGAGGAGAATCGCGAGATCGCCGATCTGAACGGACTATACCGAGCCTACGACCCTTCCGCGTGGAAGGACATGACGCTGACGGCGATCAATGCCCCCATACGCATCGGGCGCGCTACTGTTCTGCCCGGTGATCTGGTGTTGGCTAAGAGCGATGGTGTGATCTTCATCCCCGCCATTCTTGCCGCGGAGGCGATCGCATCGGCTGAAATGACCAATCTGCAGGATGCCTTCAATTTTGAACTCAACAGCACCGGAAGGAACGGCGCGGAGTTCGAGGGCGGCTGGACACCAAAAAAATATGACGCCCTTGCGGCTTGGATCGACGCTCATCCAGACAAGCTCAAAATGAGCCGCGCCGAGTTCAATGAGATCCTCGCCAAACGCAAGCAGAGGCAGCAGCAGTAAAGTCATGGCAGCAATTAGCCGCCGCAGTTTTTTGACAGCCACGAGCGCAGTCATTGCGACACCCGCTGTTGCGCCCTGGCCGCAGGCCGGTCATGGCATGCCGGTGGAAGGTCCCGATACGCCGCATCTTTGCCTGGGGCCGATCCGGGACGATGAAATCAATCCGGCGGGTATTCGCCGTTACACCCAGCTTGGGCTCAATCACATCATTCTGAATGGCGGGGGCTTTCCGTGGGATGCCGACACGCTGAAGGTCAAGGTCAAGACCTTATCCGACAATGGGCTGACTGCGGGCGATATCGGGCTGCCATGGTCCGGCGCAAGCGCCGATTACATGCGCGATATCATTTATGCGCGGCCGGGCCGCGATCGCGCGATCGAGGATGTGAAGAGGTCCATTCGTGCGGCGTCCACCGCCGGCATTCCCGTCGTCGAATATAATTTCTATGCCCACCGACTGGAGGAGGGCTATTTCGACGAGCCCGATCCGGCGCGCGGGGATGCCACCGTGGAATCCTTCTATTACGAGCGGGTCAAGGATCTGCCGCCACTGCCCGAAGAGGGCGCGCATACGCTGGATGAGATCTGGGCCAATTGCGAATATTTCCTCAAGGGCGTGGTGCCGGTGGCCGAGGAAAACCATGTGCGCCTGGCGCTTCATCCCAATGATCCGCCGGCGCCGGTCTCGCGCGGCAGCCAGCAGATCATGTCGACCCTGGATGGTTGGAAAAAGCTCGTTGGGCTGGTGGATTC
>JBEKWD010000368.1:0-3422 GCA_049513435.1 Steroidobacteraceae bacterium
TGCGCGCCGCGGCTCGCGCTTGATCAGCCGCACCGATACACGCGGGCGAAAAAAATCCGCCCATAGGAACTCCGCGAACGGCTGCTCCTCTTTGGCGTAGCCGCCCGCACGACGCACCATTCCGGCGAGGCTGCGATATGGGTCATCTTCGAGCCCCAGGAGGCTGCGCGGCATGTCGCGATAACTGCGACGCCGGCCTTTGTGATCGAAAGGATGTGCCCACGAGCGAAATTCAAGAGTGCGCCAGAACACCGATTGCTCGAGCCAGGACAGGTCATCCAACACGCCGAGCAGTACTTCATCGATACCCTGCTGGAGCAGCGCGATACCCAGATGATGATGATCGATGATGTAATAAGCCTTCGAGGGCCCGAGCACGGCCGGAAACACGTGCTGCTCGAGCTCGATCACGCGCTGCCGCTTTCCCAGGCGCGCCCATTGCGCAGCCTTGAGCTCGACTTCGGCGTAGCCGATCGACAGCTGCGTCGGGCGCAGCCGCGTCAGACGCGCACGCGCCAGCGCGGGATTGCGACTCAGGTAATACACGCCTCACTCCTTAGGCTGCCACCCAATTGCAGCTGCCGAATGCGCGCGCTGCCGACGACGTCCAGTCGCACCGGATCGCTGTCGGCCGCGTAGCGCTCAGACAGCGCCACGGCGCGCATTGCGGCGCGATCATAGATCAGTTGGTCGAGCCGCCGCACGCGCTCATCCAGTGCCCCCGCGATACCGCCCGGCCGATTACGGCCGTAGAAGCCCGCATGGAAAGCGCGTGGCACGGCGGGGTAGGCGATCGCCAGGCCGGATCCTTCCTGAATCCGCCGCAGCAAACTGGCCTGTTCCACGAATCCGAGGCTGACCTGACTGTGCTGGAAGTGACGGCGCAGATAGCTCTTGGGTCGCGACAGGTACCTCAGGTTCACGTGCGGGGTCAGCAGAGCCTCAATGACGGCTCGATCGAAACAAACACCCCAGGAACAATAATCCCCGCTGCTCAGATAGTAGCCGTCCGGATCATCGGGCGTCTGGATGCTTCGATTGTGATTGCGCACTGCGATGGAACAGAAGAGAGTCGGGCGCTGCGCCTGCACGGCGTTGTGCCAGCGAAAAAAATCCCGCCCGATCATGATGTCCTCTTCGATCAGGTAGACGTAGCGGCGCGCGCGCGTGGCCGCCTGAAGATAGCCGAGCAGGATGTTGGCGCTGAGCTTGGTACGTCGATACGGACAGCGTGGGGTCGGTTGAATCTCGTAGCTCGGCAAGCGTGCCGAGAAACTGCGAATGACCGCGAGAATGTCCGGATCAAAGCCGCTGTCAGGCCTGATGACAACGTGCAGCGATTCGACGCCGTCGGCGTTGCACAGATTGTCCAGACAGTGCCAGAGCATCTCGGCTCGACGCCAGCAAGGCACGAGCACGATATCGCGCTCCTGGCCTTTGCAGTGCGCGGCCAGCGCTGCGCGCGCTGCCAGCCCGAGGGCGTAGCGAAATCGCCATCGATCGCTTGCCCAATGCAGCATCGCTGGCAGCATCGCGCGCTCAAACGTTGAAGCGAAAATGCATCACGTCACCCTCGCGCACGATGTAGTCCTTGCCTTCGAGCCGCAGCCGGCCGGCTTCCCGCGCTCCGGCCTCGCCGCGATAAGTGAGGTAATCATCGAACGCGATGACCTCCGCACGGATGAAGCCGTGTTCGAAATCAGTGTGGATCACGCCGGCGGCTTGCGGGGCGCTACTGCCCCGACGCACCGTCCAGGCACGCACCTCCTTCGGTCCTGCGGTAAAAAAAGTCAGCAACCCAAGCAGTTCATACGCGGCGCGGATCACGCGGTTGAGTCCGGGCTCGGACAGGCCCAGATCGCGCAAAAACTCCGGACGCTCCTCCTCGGGCAATTGCGCAATCTCCGCTTCGATCGCCGCGCACACCGGCACCACGACCGCATGCTCCGCGCCGGCGCGCTCACGCAGCGCCGTCAGATAAGGATTGCCAGCGGCCAAGGCGGCCTCATCGACATTGGCGATATACATGACCGGCTTGGCGGTCAGAAGTTGCAATTCGCGCAAATCCCGGCGCTCCTCCTCCCCGGTCTGCAGCGCTCGCGCGGGCGCGCCGCGATTCAATAGCGCGCGGGCACGTTCGAAGAGCTCACGCCTGCGCACCGCATCCTTGTCCGAGCCGCTCTTGGCTGCCTTGGAGGCACGATCCAGCGCCTTGTCCACCACGGCCAGATCAGCCAGAGCGAGCTCAGTGTTGACGATATCCAGATCCGACAGCGGATCGATACGTCCGGCCACATGCACGATGTCATCGTCCTCGAAGCAGCGCACGACGTGAGCGATCGCATCCACTTCGCGGATATGAGCTAGAAATTGATTACCCAGGCCCTCGCCCTGGGAGGCGCCCGCTACGAGGCCAGCGATGTCGACGAACTCGACTGCGGTAGGCACTATTTTCTGCGGTCGCACGATCTCGGCCAGAGCAGCCAGGCGCGGGTCAGGCACTGGCACGACGCCGACATTGGGATCGATCGTGCAGAACGGATAGTTCTCGGCCGCAATCTGCGCGCGCGTGAGCGCGTTGAAAAGAGTTGATTTGCCCACGTTCGGCAGACCGACGATGCCGCATTGAATCGCCACCCGAGCCGCCCTTTAGGAGACGCTCGGATCAGGTGGCGCGCGGCGATGCAGTTGATGCATCGCCCGCTGCGCGCCAGCGCTCAGGAGCTCGGGCAGCGCATCGAGCCCGCGCTGCACGGCCTCGTCGATCAGCAGCTGCTCGGCAGCTGTGGGACGATCGAGCACTGCGTCGAGAACCAAATCCCGGGAACCCGGATGTCCGACACCCAGACGCAGGCGCCAGAAATCCGCGCCCAGATGCTCGATCACGTCGCGCAGGCCGTTGTGCCCGCCATGGCCGCCGCCTTCTTTGAGTCGCGCGACACCTGGGGGCAGATCAATGTCGTCATGCACGAACAGCATCTCCTGCGGCGCAATGCGATAGAACTGCGCGATCGCTGCCGCCGGCCCGCCGCTTCGATTCATGAAGGCAGTCGGTTTGGCCAGCCATAATTCGCTCTCCGCGACGCGCACGCGTGCCAGATCGCAATTCAGTTGCCGCTCGTGGCGCCAGCTTCCATGCTGGCGCGCAAGCAGCGCATCGACGAACCACCAGCCCGCGTTGTGCCGCGTACGCGCGTACTGTTCCCCGGGGTTGCCGAGACCGACGATGAGCTTGAGGGCAAGTCCTGCCACGAGGAGCCTGTGCGCGCGCGGTGCGGCCAATCGCCGGCGAAGGCGCCGGCGCGGCTCGCACTGATTGGGTCGCTGCGCCTATTTCTTGCTGGCTTCCTTCTTTGGTGCCGCCTCTTTCTTGCCCTCTTCCTTCTTTACCTCTTCCTTCTTCGGGGCCTCGCCCGCGGCTG
>JBEKWD010000369.1:0-3421 GCA_049513435.1 Steroidobacteraceae bacterium
AGGACGCCCAAGTGATCCTCTCGCAGCACATCGGCGATCTGGAAGCGGCCGCTGCGCACGCCGACTATGCGCGCAGTCTCGAGCTTTTTGCCAAGATGTTCGAGCACGAGCCCGCGGCCATCGCCGTCGATCTTCATCCTGAATATCTCTCTTCCAAGCTCGGCCGTGAGCGCGCCCACGAGCAGGGCCTGAAACTCGTGAGCGTTCAGCATCATCACGCGCACATCGCCGCCGCGCTGGCTGAGAACGGCCGGCCGCTCAGCGCAGCACCCGTGCTCGGCATCGCGCTGGACGGCCTCGGCTATGGTGCCGATGAGAGCCTCTGGGGCGGGGAGTTCCTGCTGGCCGACTATGCCGGCTACGAACGGCTCGCGCGCCTGAAGCCGGTGGCGATGATCGGCGGCGAGCGCGCGATCAGCCAGCCCTGGCGAAGTCTGTACGCGCACCTGTGCGCCGCCATCGGCTGGAAGCGATTCGAGCGCGAGCATGCGCGGCTCGAGGTCTACCGCATGCTCGCGAGCAGGCCGCGCGCCTCGCTGGACTCCATGCGCATGGCCGGCGTGAACTCACCGGTGGCGAGCTCTTGCGGCCGGCTGTTTGATGCCGTGGCAGCCGCGCTTGGGATCTGTCCGGATCGAGCAAGTTATGAGGCGCAGCCGGCTATTGAGCTGCAAGCGTTGGCCGAAACCGCGAGCCTGGCTCGCGACGACGCCGGCTATCCGTTCACGCTCTCGCGCCTGGCGGACGACATGCCAGAGCTCGACCCGGCACCGATGTGGCATGCGCTGCTGGAGGATCTGGCGAATGACGTTCGCGCTGACATCGTGGCGCTGCGATTTCATTGCGGGCTCGCACGAGCGCTCGTGCACACCGTAGCGCAGCTTGCGAGCCTTTTGGGAACAAAAAGCTTTGACACGGTGGCCCTGAGCGGCGGGGTTTTCCAGAACAGCCTGCTGTTCAACGCGGTGCAGACGCAGCTGAGCGGGCACGGATTTATCGTGCTTGCCCACCGTCAGGTGCCGTGCCACGACGGCGGCCTGAGCCTCGGTCAGGCCGCCATTGCCGCGGCCCAACTATTGCGACCCACGCAGGTCGCCTCGGAGACACTGGCATGTGCTTAGGCGTACCCGGCCAGATCGTCGAAATTAGCGATGCCGAAAACCTGCTCGGCATCGTCAATGTCTCCGGAGTGCGGCGCGAGATCAACCTGATCTGCGTCGTCGATGACGAGCATCCGATCGAATCGTGCAAGGGCGCCTGGGTGCTCGTGCATGTGGGCTTCGCCATGAGCCGCATCGATGAGCTCGAGGCGGCTAAAACCCTGCGGCTGCTCACAGAACTAGGGGAAATGCAGCGCGAGCTCGAGGCCCTGCAGCAGGACGACTCAGCGAGCCTGCAATGAGTGATATCCACAGCGGCGTGCTCGAGCTCTACCCGTTCCTTTACGGCAACCGCAAGGATCGGGGGGGGCAGCAGCAGGCGCTGCTCGAGTCGGTGCGCCGCAAGGCAGTCGATAGCGTCGAGGTCAAACAGGCCTTTTTCAAGGCCAATGAGCACAAGGTCGTCGCCGCGGCCCAGCTCATCGCCGAGGTCTATCGCCGCAACGGCCGTATGTTCGCCATGGGCAATGGCGGCTCAAGCTGCGATGCGGCGCACTTCGCAGTCGAGTTCCTGCACCCGGTTACCGCCGGGCGGCCCGCCCTCGCGGCTACGCAGCTCGCGGACCCAGCGATGATGAGCGCCGTGGCCAACGATGTGGGGTTCAAGCACGTGTTTGTGCGCCAGCTGATCGCACTGGCGCGCAGTGGCGATGGATTGATCGGTATCTCCACCAGCGGTAATTCCGAGAACCTCATGGCGGCCTTCACACGCGCCAAGAGCATGGGCCTGATCACGCTCGGACTGGCAGGGCATGACGGCGGACAAATGGCGCATAGCTCCGATATCGATTGTTGCCTGGTGGTCGAGACGGACAGTATTCATCGCATCCAGGAGACGCATGTCGCGATCTATCACATCCTGTGGGACCTCGTGCACACCTTGCTGGCGGACGACCGGGGCGCACTGAAGCTGGAGAGCGCACCGTGAAGTACACCGACGAGTTTCGCGACCCAGTCAAGGCCAAATCGCTGATCGGTGACATCGAGCGCCTGATCGAGCGCATCGACATCTGTCGTACGCGGCCGCTGCAGCTGATGGAGGTGTGCGGCGGGCACACGCACTCAATATTCCGCTACGGCATCGAGACGATGCTGCCAAAATCGATCGAATTCGTGCATGGCCCCGGGTGCCCGGTCTGTGTGTTGCCGATGGGTCGGGTGGATGACTGCATCGCGCTCGCCACGCGACCCAATGTGATCTTTACGACCTTCGGCGATGCGATGCGCGTTCCTGGCTCCAAGAAGAGCCTGCTTCAGGCCAGAGCCGATGGTGCCGACGTGCGCCTGGTGTACTCGCCACTGGATGCGCTGGCTATCGCCCGAGCCAATCCAGCTCGTGAGGTGATCTTTTTCGCATTGGGCTTTGAAACGACGATGCCGAGCACGGCCCTCACCGTGCTGCAGGCCGAGCGCGAAGGCATCGAAAACTTCTCGCTCTTCTGCAACCACATCACCATCATTCCGACGGTCAAGGCCATTCTGGATTCCCCTGAGCTCACGCTGGATGGCTTTCTCGGCCCCGGCCACGTCAGCATGGTGATCGGCACGGCTCCATACGAATTCATTTCCCGCCATTACCGCAAGCCCTTGGTGGTCGCCGGCTTCGAGCCCCTCGACATTCTGCAGTCAGTATGGATGCTATTGAAGCAGCTGGCCGAGCAGCGCTGCGAAGTCGAGAACCAATACCAGCGCGTGGTGCCGCCGGCCGGCAATCAGCCAGCGCTCGCGGCCGTGCAGGCAGTATTCGAGCTGCGGGAGTTCTTCGAGTGGCGTGGGCTGGGCTCGATTGATCACTCAGGCGTACGTATCAAGGAGCACTACGCGCGCTTCGACGCCGAACGGCGCTACGCGGTGCCCAACATTCGCATCGCCGATCCCAAGGCCTGCCAGTGCGGCGAAGTGCTCAAGGGCGTCATCAAGCCGTGGGAGTGCAAGGTCTTTGGTCGCGCTTGCACCCCGGAGACGCCGCTGGGCGCCTTGATGGTCTCGAGTGAGGGCGCCTGCGCTGCGTACTACAACTATGGCGGTGTGCAGCTCAAAGCGAACGCAGCCGGCGCTGCAACGAATGGGGCGCGGCCCAGTCCTGCGGGGACCCTGTCGTGACCGCAGTCATGCCCGGCGAGTTGGCAGCCGTAGCGGCCGGCATAGTGCGCCGTCGCAGCGGCAAGGTGCGCGAGTCACGCATCACGCTCGCGCATGGCGGTGGCGGCAAGGCCATGCACGATCTGATCGACGACGTGTTCGTATCGAGCTTCGGCAAC
>JBEKWD010000370.1:0-3417 GCA_049513435.1 Steroidobacteraceae bacterium
GTGTTGTAGGCGCGCGCCAGACGCGTGATCGAGTCGAGCAGGATGACCACGTCTTTCTTGTGCTCGACCAGCCGCTTGGCCTTTTCGATCACCATTTCGGCCACTTGCACGTGCCGGCTGGCGGGCTCGTCGAAGGTCGAGGACACGACTTCGCCCTTGACGGTGCGCGCCATCTCGGTGACTTCCTCGGGCCGCTCGTCGATGAGCAGTACGATCAGATAGCACTCGGGATGATTGGCGGTGATCGCGGTGGCGATGTTCTGCAGCAGCATGGTCTTGCCGGCCTTCGGCGGCGAGACGATCAGACCACGCTGACCCTTGCCGATTGGCGCCACCAGATCGATCGTGCGTGCGGTCAGATCCTCGGTACTGCCATTGCCGCGCTCCAGCTTGAGCCGCTTGGTCGGGTGAAACGGCGTGAGGTTCTCGAACAGCACTTTATTGCGCGAGCTGTCCGGCGAATCGAAGTTGATCTCGCCGACCTTCAGCAGCGCAAAGTAGCGCTCGCCGTCCTTCGGTGGCCGAATCAGGCCCGAGACCGTGTCGCCAGTGCGCAGATTGAAGCGGCGGATTTGACTCGGGGATACGTAGATGTCATCCGGGCCGGCCAGATAAGAGCCATCGGCCGAACGCAGGAAGCCAAAGCCGTCCTGCAGGATCTCCAGTACGCCGTCACCGTAGGTATCCTCGCCGTTGCGCGCGTGCGCCTTGAGGATCGAGAAGATGATGTCCTGTTTACGCGAGCGTGCGAGGTTCTCCAGACCCATCGACTCCGCCATCTTGACCAGCTCGTGAATCGGCTTGGCCTTCAGCTCGGTCAGATTCATCGAACTGCGCGAGAGCGCCAGTTCGGCCGGACTGATGACCTCGGCGTCATCCTCGCCGATCGGCTCGAGCTCCATCATGTCATCGGGACGCCCATTGCCGCGATTGCCGTCGCGGTTGCCGTGGCGCGGGCCTTGCTGGCCCTGTCCTTTATTGTTGTTGGGTCGGTTACGACCCTGATTGCCCAGATAGCCCCTCACAGGTGCTGGTCCAGAAAAGTTGCGAGCTGCGATTTGGACAAAGCGCCGACCTTCTGCGCCTCGACGGTACCGTTCTTGAACAGGATCAGCGTTGGAATGCCGCGAATGCCAAACTTGGGCGGGGTTTGGGGATTCTCATCGATGTTGAGCTTCGCGATACGCAGTCGATCCTTGTATTCGGATGCAATCTCATCGAGGATCGGTGCAATCATCTTGCAGGGGCCGCACCATTCGGCCCAGAAATCCAGCAGGACCGGTTTTTCGGCCTTCAGAACATCCTGATCAAAGCTGGCATCCGAGGTGTGCACAATGTGCTGGTTACTCACGCGGTTGAGCCTCTGTTGCGGGGAGACGATGTTAAATTGGGGAACAAAGACGAAATTACGAGTCGATTTAGAAAAATGACGGAACTGAAGTTATTTGCGGCGGAGCCCGCGCCATGCTCTAAAGACGCCGTCTAACGGTTACACTAGCGTAAGGATTGCTGGCGTCAGGATGGCTTGGCGGATGCGGACAGAACGGCCGCCGATGGCGTATTTTTAGTCCTTTCCATGTCGCATTGCAAGTCTTAGGACCACTGTGTCTCCATTTTGAGGCGTGTTGCCGTTAAGAATCGTTATTAATGAGTGATGAGCATCTCAGTTCGCTGACCTTCCGCTCGCTGCCATTGGCGCCCTCGCTGATGCAGGGAATCATGGATGCCGGTTTCACCTTCTGCACGCCGATCCAGGCGCAGACCTTGCCACTCGCGCTGCAAGGTCGCGACATGGCCGGACAGGCGCAAACGGGTACCGGCAAGACCGCCGCCTTTCTGGTCGCCCTGTTGCAATCGCTGTTGACGAAGCCGGCCCAATCGGGCCGCACTTCGACCTCGATCCGTGCATTGGTGGTCGCGCCAACGCGCGAGCTCGCCGTGCAGATTCATAAGGACGCGGCGGTGCTCGGCAAGCACACCGGCTTGCGGCTGGCCGTAGTATTCGGCGGCACCGACTACGAAAAGCAGCGCCAGACCCTGGCCGCCGGTGTCGACGTCTTGATCGGCACGCCCGGCCGGCTCATCGATTATTTCAAGCAGCGCGTCTTCGACCTGCGGCACGTGCAAGTGCTCGTGCTCGATGAGGCCGATCGCATGTTCGATCTGGGCTTCATCGCCGATATTCGCTTCATTCTGCGCCGCCTGCCGCGCCCGGAATTGCGCCAGTCGATGCTGTTCTCGGCGACGCTGTCGCAGCGCGTGCTCGAGCTCGCCTACGAGCACATGAACAATCCCGAGCTCGTGCGCATAGAGCCCGACAAAGTCACGATCGATCGGGTCCGCCAGGTGATCTACTTCCCCTCGATGCAGGAGAAGCTGCCGCTGTTGATCGGATTGCTGCGCGAGACCGAGGCGCATCGCACCATGGTATTCGTCAACACGCGGCGCATGGCCGAGAGACTCGAAACGGTGCTGCGCGCTAATGGCTTCAATGCGCAGGCGCTGTCGGGCGACGTACCGCAGAAGAAGCGGCTGCAGTTTCTGCGTCAGTTTCATGAGGGTGAGCTCGCGATATTGATCGCGACCGATGTCGCCTCGCGCGGGCTGCACATTCCCGATGTGAGCCATATCTTCAATTTCGACCTGCCGCAGGACGCACCCGATTACGTGCACCGGATCGGTCGCACGGCGCGCGCGGGTGCCGATGGCGATGCCATCAGCTTCGGCTGCGAGGAATTTGCGATCTCACTGCCCGACATCGAGAGCTACATCGGCCACAAGATTCCAGTCGCCACCATCAGTCCCGAGCTGCTCGCGCCGCTCGAGGCCCAGCTGGCGCAGTCCGCGCACCAGGGCAGCCACGGCTACGGCACGCGGCCCGGCCCTCGTCCCGGCGCCAACCGGCGGCCGGGCTCCGGGCGCAGCGGCGGCGGACGTGCCGGCGGCCGGCGCGGCGAGCCGCGCCGACATGGACGCTAGCGGCCGCCAAAACAGCTGCGCCGCTGAATCGCTCATGAGGTCTAGCCCCGAGCAGCTCTCGGACTGGTTGACCTCAGTCATCGATATCGCCGAGGCGGCGGGCCGCGAGATCATGAGAATCTATGAGACCGCCTTCAACGTGCGGCTCAAGGCCGATCATTCGCCGATCACCGAGGCAGATCTGTCGGCGCAGCGGATCATCGGCGCCGGGCTGCAACGCATCACCCCCGAGATCCCCATGCTCGGCGAGGAATCGGCGCCGGCATTGTTCGAGCAACGGCGCCAGTGGCCACGCTTGTGGCTGGTCGATCCACTGGATGGAACACGCGAGTTCGTCAAGCGCAATGGCGAGTTTACCGTGAACATCGCGCTGGTGGAGGCCTTTGAGCCAGTGCTTGGCGTCCTCTACGCTCCAGCACGAACCGTGCTCTATGGCGC
>JBEKWD010000371.1:0-3417 GCA_049513435.1 Steroidobacteraceae bacterium
AAAACTGTACCTGGTGGGCCGCGGCGATGAGCCAGGGGATGAGCAATTCCTGCTGGAACAGGCACGTGCTCTTGGCGTGGAACAGGCGTTAGTTCTGACCGGGCAACTACCGCAGAGCGAAGCGCTGCAATTTGTGGCGGAGGCAGATGTATGCGTGTCGCCGTTTCGGCCGACACCGGTTTTGAATTCGACCTCCCCGACTAAGCTGATCGAATACATGGCCATGGGCAAGGCGGTCGTCGCCAATGACCATCCAGAACAGCGCAGCCTTATCGCTGCAAGCGGCGCGGGTTTGTGCGTGCCATATGAAGAACATGGATTTGCCGCAGCCGTGTTGCAGCTGCTGGACGATAGAGAACTGGCGGTTCAGATGGGTCAACGAGGCCGCAAGTACGTGCTCGAGCATCGCTCCTACCGGGTCATCGCGGACAAGCTCGAGCAGGAGTTGTCGCAAATTGCCCACGGACTTTACGCGTCAAGCGAGCAATGAGCGGGCAAAGGCTGCGATTGTGCATCGTCACTCCGCGCCAGCATGGCGGAGGCGCTGAATATCAGATCAGCTTGCTGATAGCCGCCCTGCTGGAAGCAACTCGGTACGACATCCATCTGCTGGTGCGGCACTTCGATGAGCGCATAGAGCCGGTTGGATACCATGTCGTGAGAATTGGTCGCAGCGCGGAGGTCCCGCGATTCGGCTACATCAGCGATCTGGTGCCGTTGTACCGGGCGCTAAGGCTGATTAAGCCGAATATCCTGTATCAGCGCGTGGCTTGCGGCTACACAGGTATCTGCGCATTGTACGCGCGTCGGGAGCACGTGCCGCTGCTCTGGCACGCTGCCCATGATACTGATGTCAACCCTGCGACGCTCGACCGGGGCCGTAATCTCTTGCGTCGTCGTCTCGAGAAGTGGAGTGTGGAGTTCGGCATTCGTCATGCTGACCGCATCGTTGTGCAGACGCGGCAACAAGGCGAGTTGTTGTTGCGTCACTATGGTCGCCAAGCGGATGCAGTTATACCCAACTTTCACGGCGATGCTGGCGAAACGATCGACAAATCCGGGCCAACGACTGTGGCATGGGTGGCCAATCTGAAATCGTGGAAGCGGCCGGAAGTATTCGTTCGATTGGCGCTGGCGCTGCAGGACGTACCGGGGCTGCAGTTCATCATGTTGGGCGAGGCGCCTGCAGGTGCGAGCAATCAAAGCTGGTTGGTGCCACTCATGCGGAGTATCGAGGCTGCGTCGAATCTTCGGTATTTGGGAAGTCGCAGTCAATGCGAAGTGAATGAAATTCTTGCGAAGGCAACGATCTTTGTAAACACCAGCGTACACGAGGGGTTTCCAAATACGTTCATTCAGGCTTGGCAACGCGATGTGGCGGTCGTAAGCCTCGATGTGAACCCGGACGATGTGCTCCAGCGCGAGGGGGTGGGGATTCATGCGGGAAACGAGCAGGCGCTGTCTGAGGCTGTCCGGATGCTGGTGACGAAGCCGTGGGTTCTCGCAGGCTACGTCGCGCGAGCGCGCGAATACGTACGCTCGCAACATTCGCTTCGCAACTCGGCGATGTTGGTGCAATTGATCGATTCATTGGCCCAACCAGATCAAGGTGCGGTCCGTGCAGGCCGGGACGATCGCGTCTAAGAGTCGAGACAGGAAACGGCAAGCATGTCCGAGCAAGCTACGCTCATCGCTCCTCCCCTGAGGGTGCTGCTGATTTCGGTCGATGAGTTTTCTGGTGTCCGGCTGCCGTTTCAATCGGCGCTAGAGCGTTGCGGCTGCGAGGTGCGCTATCGTCGCCTAAGCCTTCGCGTGCTCGGCTGGCGTCGCTATTGGCACCTGTTGCGAATGATCGTGAGCGCACTTCTAACCTATCGTCGTGATGCACATGCACTAATCAATCGCACTGCCGCGGCCTTTGAGGCGAGATCAAAGGCCTGCAAAGTCCTGGTTGATCGAAATCTCGATGTGCAGATTGTGCTGATGCTAGGTGCTACGAACTCGTCGATGTACTGGGGCCCGTTGCCGCCAGGGATTCGATTTGCGTTCTATACGGACTACATGAACCTTATAACGAAAGGGTTACCCGATCCAGGCATAGAGCTTTTAGAGCGTTCGGTGTCTGCGCATTGGAACGTACTGGAGGGCGAATTCCTGAGGACGCTGTGGCATATATTCGTCATGGGTGCGCACGTCAGGGCTGCGATTGCGGCAGCGTATGAGGTGCCTATCGAGAAAATCACCGTCATAGGTGCCGGCCCGGCGCAGGATGTGGATATCGAGCGTGACGGCTATTCGAAGCGGTTTGACAACCAGACTATGCTGTTTGTCGGCAAGCGAGCTACGGTGAAGGGACTGGGCGTCTTGTTACATGCCTTTAGCCGCGTGCGTGCAGAGCATCCTGGCGCCATCCTGCACGTAGTAGCGAATCAAACTGTGAACATGCAAGGAGTGATATGTCATCAGGCCGTGGAACCGGCGAGTCTGCGTCAACTGTATTACGCGGCCTCGATATTCGTAATGCCTGCCTTCAAGGAGCCCCTGGGATTGGTGTTTCTGGAAGCGATGTGGTCGAAATGCGCTTGCGTTGGCACGACGACTGGGTCGATGCCGGAGATCATACAAGATGGGGAGACGGGCTTGCTGGTGCCGCCTGGCGATGATTTGGCGCTGGCAGCACGGCTAAGCGAACTGCTCGGCGATCCGCGGCGCACGCGCTCGATGGGCGAACGCGGATACGCCGCGGCGCGACGCTATTGGCGATGGGATTTGGTGGCAAGTCGGATGCTGCAGGTTCTGCATGGGAGCTCGCCTTGTTGAATTGGGGCCAATGGCGCGCATACCAGTACGGTCGGCTACGCGCGACGTGGCCGCAAGGATTGCTGGTGGCGCTCCTGGTGCTGTTTGTGGCAGCCGCCGCGATGGGCCTTTATGGGCGTTTTGCCGGTCTGGGCATCTGGCCATTGGGAGTCGACGAGTTCTACATGTCGCGCTCCATCGACCACGTGTTGCAGTTTGGGTTGCCGCAATTTCCGTGCGGGGGTTTCTATACGCGCGGATTGATCTATCAATACATCGTTGCGCTGCTGCGATATGCGGCGGGACTCTCTCCTGAGCTCGCGGGCCGCCTTGTCAGCGCCGTGTCAAGCGTGGCAGGGCTGCCGGCGGCCTACCTGATCGGTCGCCGTCTGCATGGACGGGCTCTCGGATTGTTGATGCTGATCATTCTCTCGGTGTCCGTCTGGGAAATTGAGATGGCCCGATTCGCCAGAATGTATGCACCGTTTCAGAGCATTTTTCTCTGGTATCTCGTCTTCTTCTTACGTTATAGCGTCGACGGGAAGAAATCGGCGCTAGCGGCCATGGTGGCTCTTTCAGTCATTGGTGTCTTGACCTGGGAGGGCGGTGCGCTGCTGG
>JBEKWD010000372.1:0-3413 GCA_049513435.1 Steroidobacteraceae bacterium
TGTTAGCGGCGGCTCCAAAACCGTTGAGATTGGCCGGTTTAAAAACCGTGGTGCCGTCGACCGTGTTGTAGTCATCCAAAGGAAGTCTCAGATCTCTTCGATGCGATCTTTGGCGCGATAGCTTTTGCCTTCGATGACGGCGGTTTCACATCGGTGGAGCAGCCGATCGAGGATAGCGGAGGTGAGTGTTGAGTCGTTGTTAAAGATTTCCGGCCATTTTTTGTAGGCGCGGTTAGTGCTCAGGACGATGGCGCCGCGTTCATAGCGGGTGGAGATGATTTGGAACAAGAGGTCGGCGCCGAGTTTGTCGATTGGCAGGTAGCCAACTTCGTCCACGAGTAATAATGCTGGTTTGAGGTAGCGCTGCATGGCACGCTTGAGGTCGCCGGCGCCGGTTGCAGCGGAGAGCGTGTGGATGATATCGATGGCGGTGGTGAAGTGCACGCTGTGGCCTCGCAGGCAGGCGGTGTGGCCCAGTGCTATGAGTAAGTGGGTTTTCCCGAGCCCGACGTTGCCCAACAGGATAGCGTTGGATTTTTGCTTGATGAACTGCAGCCGGAAGAGGTTTTGGATCTGCGGCCGGTTGATTTTCTTTGGCCAGCTCCAGTCGAACTGATCGAGGGTCTTAAGTACCGGGAAGCGGGCGAGCCGGATACGTCGTTGCAGGCCTGAGTCCTCGCGCCGATTGACCTCCCCTTCGATGAGGCGCTGGATATAATCGAGGTGGCTCCAGTGCTGTTCGGCGGCCGTTTGCGCGAGTTCATGATAGTGCTCGCGCAAGTACGGCAGCTGCAGCCGTAGCAGCATCTTCGATAGGCTGGGAGCGTCGCTCGCCTCGGCATCCTCGCCGTTGGGATCATTCATGATTCATCGACCTCGTAGATGGATAGATCCGGTTCTGGCAAGTCGATCTCCAGCAGGTCGGCACTGCGCATCAGGGAGAGCGGGCTTGCGGCAGCTGGTTTGCTTCGGGCCCGAGATTCCAGCAGATGCGCGATGTATTCGCTGGAGAAGGCATTGAAGGTGAGTGCATCGTCGATGGCCCGTTCGGTATCAACCTTGCCGTAAATATCAGCGAGAGCGAGGATTTTGCGCACATGCTGTCGGGCGTTGAAGCGTCGGGCCAGCAAGCCTTCGTAGTACGCGCGGGCGTTGCGGTTCAGGGCGAGGAACTGCGATAGCAGGCGCTGTTCGCGGGCGTTGTGCCGCTGCTCGAGAAGCGCTTTCGGATGGTCCGGATCCTCGATGTCCTGGCGCCGATCGAAGCTGCGCACATGGCGGGCGATGAGTTCATTCTGATGGTAGATGCAGAGCCGATCGGGGTAGGCTTTCACGGTCAGCAGCTGTCCTGTGAAGCGCGCCGGCACCGAGTAGCGGTTGGTGTCCAAGGCGACGCGGAACTGCGGCGAGGCACGCAAGGTCAGCACCCGCGCCAGATCGTAGGGGTTGGAGTTGACCGGTTTCAGCTGCGCTCGCTCCTCGGCGAACAGATCGATCGGCCGGCGATGGGTTTCGCCATGGGTACGCACATTGGCGATCCCGGCGAGCCAGGCTTGCGCGGCGGGATTGACGTGCGCGAAGTCGGCAAGTTCCAAGCCATTGAGGAAGTTTTTCTTGACGTACCCGACACCCGACTCGACCCGGCCCTTCTCCCAGCCGGCGCGCACGTTGCAAGGAGCGATTTTAAAGGCATGATGGCGTGCAAAGTCCACGTACCGCGGGTTGAGCACCGGCGCCTCGCCCACCAGGCGCTTCAGCACCGCGGACTTCAAGTTGTCGAGCATCACCTTTTCAGGAACGCCGAGCGCGGCGAAGGCGTTCTGGTGGCAGGCGAGGAAGTGCTCCGTCGTCTGGGAGACGGTGAACTCGACATACATTTGTCGCGAGTAGCACAGCACCATCACGAAGAAGGAGAGCTTGCGCCGGGTGGCGCCCACGGCGATGGTGCCGTATTCGCCCCAGTCGATTTGCGCGCATTCGCCGGCGGCGAAGGCGAGTTTCAGAAAGGCCTTTTGTCGCGGCGGCCGGATGGTGCGCAGGTAGTCTTTCAGAACGGTCAGTCCGCCCGAGTAGCCGGCCTCGCGCAGCCGCTGCAAAATTTGCTGTCCGCTGTAGGGGTGGGTATCGAGCCAGCGCACGATGAGCCCCTTGTATTGATCGAGGCGGCTGCCGCGTTTCACGCCAGTGCGCTGCCGGTAGTGCTCGCTTCTCGAGTACTTCGACACCGTTTCCGGGTGTAGCCCCAAGGCGCGCGCGGTCTGCGCGATGCTCAGGCCCTGCCGCTCGCGGTGGTCGCGGATTTTGCAGTAAGTTTCATAGTCGATCATCGGATCATCGGCCCTTCTGACTGGGGGTGTTCGGGGGCCGCTGATCGGCGAACGCGGCACGGATGCGCGCAAGCGTCGCCTGCAACTCCTTCGTCCCCGTCCCCAGGGCAAGGGCAGGCGGATCGAGCGAGAGCACCTGGTAGAGCGGGGCCTGGTAGTCGATCAGGTTCAATCGCATTAATTCCGCTCGCGCCTGCTCGAGCTGCGCCGGCAAGATCGAGAGCGATTTTGCAAGCCTCGCATCGCCGTAGTAACTCAAGCCGCGCACATCGGCGACCGTGACCAAAAACAAATACAGGGCGAGCGCAGCAGGGCCACAACGCTCGATATAGTGCTCGCTCACCAGCCTCTGATCGATCCAGCTGAACTGGCGCGGTATGCGCCGCAGCGCCTCAGGGCGCAGCACCCGTTTGATGCGCATCGGCTCGCCTCCCACCCAAGATGTCCTGCCCAAGTTGTAGCAAGCGGCGACTGGCGGCGACCATGTCCTCTTGTAAGGCTGAGTCGGTCAAGGTCGCGATTAATCCGAGCAGCACGGGGCCTTGCTGACGCAAGGTCTCTTGTAAGGCTAGATGGGCAATATCTTTATATCGATCAATAGGTTGTACAAGACAGGGATCTTGTAAGGTAGAGCCCTTGTAGCGCCTCGTGTTGCGCCAATACCCAGGATGGGCCCGCTGCCAGCGCCGCACACGTGCCGCGTTCTGCTCGTCGCGAAAGTAGTTCTCGTTCTCTGGCCGGGCGAGCCAACGGCGCTGGCTGTGGGCCTTGCTCGCCGCACGACAACTCGCTTCACCGCAGTGTTTCTGGCGCCCGTGATTGCGGGCATCGGGCTTGAATAATTCTCGACAGTTCCGACACTTGATCCTGCGCACGCTCGCCTTCGCTCCCCGGGGTGGTGAGCGTAGTTTGAACGCACCAGCGATCCTCTCCCCGGCAACGGCCGCACCACGCCTCACTGTCAGATTCAAACCGAGGAACAAAACGATTTAGATAAATCTCACCCGAAGAACACGGATGAACAAAACCACGACGTCCGTCCCGACCAATCTACCCGAGAGTCAGACCGCCGCTGACATTCACGGA
>JBEKWD010000373.1:0-3385 GCA_049513435.1 Steroidobacteraceae bacterium
TTTCGCGAAACTGACAGCCAATTTATTCATCAGGTCATGCGCGACTGACACGGCGTACGCCAGATCCTACTCCGGGCACGCGAGGACGGCCTACAGCCGCTACGGCAGGGCATTGATAAGTTGCTGCATCATCAACCGTTCAAGGGAGAAGCAGACATGCAAAGGATAGGCAGCACTTTAATTGGAGTGAGCATCGCTGCGTTGCTGGGTGTCAGTGCGATCAGCGTCGCTGCGGATTCCACCGATAGCAGCAGCACTGTTGGCGCGGCGATCAGCGACACGGTGATCACCGGTCAGGTCAAGACCAAAATTGCCGCCGACAGTCGTCTGCACGGCAGCGACGTGCACGTGGAGACGAACAACGGCGTGGTCACGCTTACGGGCTCCGCGAACAGCGGCACTGCCAAGGATGCGGCCGAGGAGCTCGCGAGGAACGTCTCGGGCGTACACAGCGTGAACAACGAGCTCGCTGCGCCCAACGCCACGAGCGAGGTCGGTGCTACTGTCAAGCATGCCGCGCATGCGACCGCCGAAGCGGTCACCGATACGACAATCACGACGAAGCTCAAGACCAAGTTTGACACCGACAGTCAAACCAAGGGCTCGCACGTGGACGTGAAGACCGACAACGGCGTGGTAATGCTGACTGGGACCGTGGTCTCGAATGCCCAGAAAGCGCACCTGGTGCGCGTGGCCAGGGCTACCTCCGGCGTCAAGCAGATCGATACTTCGGGTTTGACCGTGGCTACCGAGTGAGTGAGTGAGTGTCGATAGCGTCGCACTAGCGTCGCACTCACGCCGGCGGCGACCGCCTTTCGGGGCGGTCGCCGTCAGGTCGGATAGATCTTGAAGTCGCTCGGTACCAGCACGTAGCGCTGGAGTAATTTGTAGAAGTCGGTGCGGTTTCGTTTCGCCAGCTTTGCGGCCTGACTGACGTTGCCGCCCGTGATCTGCAGAATTTGCGACAAGTAACTGCGGATGAACTGGCTGCGCGCCTCATCGAACGAAGGCAGCTCCACCGTCGTGTCCCCCGGCACCTGGGATAGCGTCATAGTCTGGCGCTCGAGGTGCTGCACGTGATCCATGGGGAGCGTGATGCTCATGCCACATCCCTCGCGAGAGAGCATTCCAGCGCCTGGCCAAATTCTTCGGCTGGCACGGGCCGACCGAAATAGAATCCTTGCCCCTGCGGACAATTGTGTCGCTGCAGGATCTCAAGTTGTTCGCGCGTTTCCACGCCCTCGGCCACGACCCGCATATGCAGACTTTCCCCCATGCCGATCACGGCCGTGACGATGCCGTCATTGTCCGTATCCTTAGTCAGGCCACGCACGAAAGACTGATCGATTTTCAGAGCATCGATTGGAAAGCGCTTCAAAGAGCTCAGGCTCGAGTAACCCGTGCCAAAGTCATCCAGCGCCAGCAGTACGCCGATATCCTTGAGTTGCTTGAGCACCTCCGCAGCCGACGGCGCATCTTCCATAAGCACCCTTTCGGTCAGTTCGAGCTCCAAAAAGTGCGCCTCCAGCCCCGTCTCTTTGAGAATTGCGCGTATGCCGGCAACAAAACCCGGGGCGCGTAGCTCGACGGAGGAGACGTTAATCGCGATGGGCATCGGCGTCAGACCGGCAATCTGCCAGGCACGCGCCTGGCGGCAAGCCTCGCGCAGCACCCAGCGACCGAACGGCACGATGAGGCCGCATTCCTCCGCAATACCGATAAATTGGTGCGCCGGAACGAGGCCACGGTGCGGCAGTCGCCACCGCGTCAATGCCTCGACGCCGGCGATCCCCCCGGTTGCCAGGTTGATCTTTGGTTGGTAATGCAACACCAACTCTTGCCGCTCCACTGCGTTACGCAAGCCGGTCTCAAGCCAATGCCGTTCGGTGACCTGCTCGTTCATCTCTGATTTGAAGAATTGGTATTTGTCGCGCCCCGTATCCTTGGCGTGGTACATCGCGACATCCGCCTTCTTCATCAGCGTCTCTACGTCCGTGCCGTCGTCCGGATAGGTGACGATGCCGATGCTTCCAGTGATATGCAATTCGTGCTGGTTGATCCGGTAAGGCTCACGCAGGGCCTGAAGTATCTTCTCGGCCGCGAGCGCAGCATCCCGCGCGTGACTGACCTCCCAGAGCAGGAGCACGAACTCATCGCCCCCCTGGCGGCTGACGGTGTCCGAACTTCGCACACACGTGAACAATCGCCTCGCTACTGCCTGCAGTAAGCGATCGCCCACAGCGTGGCCCAATGAGTCGTTGATGTTCTTGAAGCGATCAAGATCCAGAAATAGCACCGACAGTTTTCTTTGGTGACGCTCGGACAGCGTAATTGCTTCGTTGAGTCGATCATTCAACAGCGCACGATTGGGAAGATCGGTGAGACTGTCATGTTGTGCCAGATAAGACATTTTCAGCGTCATCGCCCGCGCCGCGCTGACATCGTGAAATACCATGACAGCCCCGGTCACCGCACCGTGACGATCGTGGATCGGCGCGGTAGAGTCTGCAATGGCAATTTCGTTGCCGTCGCGCTGAATCAGCACGCTGTTCGGGCTCAGCGCTAGTGATTTGTTGTCACGAATCGCGAGCAGCGAGGGATTTGGCGTGGCTTCGCGCGTAGTCGCGTCGACGATGCGAAGCACTTCATCAAAAGTGCGGCCTAACGCCTCATGATTCGCCCAGCCAGTCAGGCCTTCGGCGACGGCGTTGAGATAGGTGACATGACCCGAAACATCCGTACCCACGACCGCGTCGCCAATTGAGTTGAGCATGATCTGCGCACGCTCCTTTTCCTCGAACAGTGCCTCGGCATTGGCAGCGCGCTCGATCATGTTCTGCACGGCTTTCGGCAACAGGTAAGCATCAAGGCGTGCTTTAAAGAGATAGTCCTGGGCTCCGCTTTGCACCGCCAGCTTGCCGGTCTGCTCGTCCCACGGGTCAATCAGGACCAATATCGGGATCTGGGGCGCGGCGCGAAACAGACGCTCGAAGGTGCCTATTCCGCGGCTATCGGGCAGGTAGAGATCGGCCAATATCGCCGCCGCGCCGGCAAGGTGTTCGAGACCCTCCGAGCAACGCCGGACCCAATCGACCTGGAAGGAGACATCGTTGGACTGGCTCAAAGCCTCGAAGATGGCCTCGGCCGTCGTCGCGTCGTCCTGAATCAGTAGTATCCGTTGAGGCATGGGAGCTTAATTGCACGTAAATTCCACATGCGCTCCAGTCCACCATCGTCGTCAGAATGGGTATGTACGCCAACGCACATACCATAATCCCAAGTGCCTGATTTTTATTGTTTTGCGACCAAGTTCACACTCTTGGCGCCGCGCCTTCAGGCCCCCCTGCCCCTTCCAGAGTACAAGTGCTCACTACTAGTAGCTGCA
>JBEKWD010000374.1:0-3375 GCA_049513435.1 Steroidobacteraceae bacterium
CGTCGTGTCGGTGTCGGCCGCCGTCTTGGTTGAGTCAAACGTGCTTGTGCCCGTGACTGTGATGGCGTTGGTTTGTCCAGCCGTGGCAGTAGTCGGGAGAGTGGCCGCCACGATGAACTTGAAGGTGGCTCCGGAGGCGAGCGCGCCGGTGGAGGTAAGCGGCGAGCCGGTCGGCTGGCCGCTACCGTTATCGGCGTAGATCTGTACGCTCGCCATGGTGAAGCCGCCAGAGTTGGCGGTCGTCAGCGAGTAGGTATCCGTGCCGTTACCCGTGTTCGTCAGGGTGTGGGGATAGTAGACGACGCTGCCGGCGGTGGCGTTCGCCGCGCCGTTCTGCGTCAGTGTCAGCGCGCCGACCTGCTGCACAATGGTCTGCACGACGTTCGAGGTGACCGTGTGCGAGACACCCGAGCTGTCGGTGTAGGTCGCCGACGCCTGGTTATTGATGGCGGTGCCGGCGGGCGGCGGCGTGGCGAGTGCGCCGCCTGCCACCGTGAAAGTGAGCAGTGTTATGGCGAGCCACGCGGCGGCCTTGGTCAGCCAGCCTTGGCGGGCATCGCGTCGAGTCGACGAATAACTACGTGTTGCAGACACAATAAGCTCCCAGGTCGATGAAGGGGGCGCCCGACGCCACAGTTGGAACGGGCTGTGTGGTCAGCTGCGTGCTGCAGCGCCGGACGCCAAACCGAAGATTCGATCGAGTGTTCAGCCCGCGGGGTTCGCTGGCGCTGCGGCCTGCGAAACGGGGTTCACGCGGACGCGTGCCTGAACCTGCTTCACTGCGTTGGCGGGCAAAGTCCCAAGATTCCAGCGCAGCGAGCGATATTCTTCGAGGGGCACCGCGACACGCTGCTCGCTGCCGTCGGCTCGCTTGACCACGTGGGTCAGCGGTAGCGGCGCGAAGTGCGTGCCGTCCGTGCTCGCCTCTGCATCGGGCGAGAGCTTCGGCAGGTCGGTGAGCGTCGTGCCTACCGGGATTGGCAGCTTCGCGACCAGGCCACTGACGGCGCCAGAGGTGTGGTTGGAATAGCTCAGGTGATACTCCAGTACGTCACCAGGTTTGCTGACCGAGGCGGGTTTGTTATTGGTGTCCCCGTCGACAGCCTGAACCTTCTGCACCTGCAATTCGGAGGTTATCGGCGCGGGTAGCACGCCGGCGTTTGCCAGCCCCCAGGCCGCGGCGAGGATCAGAATCCAGTGGCGATGGATGGCGATTCGCATAACAGGTCTTCCCTAGCGACTGACGAATTTCGCGCCGCCCGCTCCGGACGGGCACGGCGCGCATTGAGCCCCATCAGGGAAATGCTTAATGCAATCGATTTCACAAAACGGGGCCGTCAGCGTCAAAATTTTGACGACAGTGTCGTGTACTTCACGCTTTTGCTGAGTTGCAGCCAGGCAATCGATTGCAAAAGCATTCGGGTGATTGGCTGAGTGCGCACGCACGCTGGGAGTTGGGTCGTATCCGTGAGATGAGCGCGGGCGGTGAGCGCACAGGGTTCCCGGCGCGCGCACGTGCTAACCTACGCGCAGAAACTCGCACAAGGCTCGCGCGCCTGAACGCCGCAGGCCTTTTTCGCTGCGATCCCAGCGAGGTCACGTATGCTTAAGGTCTAGTCGACGGTTTGCATGACCCATGGGACTCGCTGACGTATGGCGACATATAAGAGAAGTTGATAGCCGCCGATTACGATTGTTAATCGATGCCTTCGAGGGGGCCGCCGCTTTAGAAAATCCGTGCTCTTACCGATAACGGCTGGCAATGGGAACGAGTTCACAATCCTTGCGCGCTCAATGCAGCTTTAAGTTAAACTAAGCAACAAGTCTAATGCGCCGGCGTCCATCTACAACGCCTCTTACCATGGCCGATCTCGGCAGACTGGCGGGCGCGTCTGCATCAACCGTATCCCGCGCACTCGCTGAGAGTCCGCTCGTCGCGCCCAAGAAGCGTGAGCAGATAGTCCGCCTCGCCCGTGAGCGCGGATACGTCGTAAACGCCCAGGCCCGCAACCTGCGTCTGCGCCGCAAGCAACGCACAGTGACTGTGGTCATTCTGGTGGGTCAGGAACTGCGCCTGCAGCTTTCGGATCTGGTCGTCGCGCAGATGATTGGCTGCCTGGCAGACGAAATCACCCGCAACGATTTCGGAATGTATCTGCGCAAAATTTCCTCCCCTGGCGAGCGCTGGCTCGACGAGCTGGTCGATTCCGGGGACTCCGATGGGATTCTGGTACTGGGCCACCTCGGCGAGCACGATGCGCTGCAGAAAGTCGCCAAGCGCTATCGGCCGCTGGTGGTGTGGGGAGCTCATCAGCCGCGTCAGTCGTACTGTTCCGTCGGCACGGAGAACGAATCCGGAGCCAAGGCAGCTATCGAGCACCTAATTCAGACCGGCAGACGCCGGATCGCGTTCGTCGGCAGCGTGGCCTCTCCGCACCTGCGATTGCGATACGAGGGATATCGGCAGGCAGTGGCGCGTGTGGCTACACACTCGGCGCCGCGAACCATTTCCTGCACGCTCGATGCCAGCAGCGCCTTCGAAGCTGTGACGGCCGCCATTCGTAATGGCCTGACGTTCGACGCCATATTCGCTGCAAATGACGTGATCGCGATCAGCGCGATCCGCGCGCTCAATGCCTCTGGAATCTCCGTGCCAGATGACGTCGCCGTAGTGGGTTTTGGTGATATTCCGATCGCGGCATACTGCAGTCCGCCGTTGACCACTGTGCGGCAGGACGTGCAGCGCGGTGCCAAGACGCTGGTGGAAGTACTGCTCCGCCGGATCAAGGGAGAGCAGACGCGTTCGATCACCTTGCCGGTCGAGCTTGTGGTGCGCGAGTCGAGTGCTCCGCGCCATGCTGGGCTTGAGTCGCTCGCGGCCTCCTAGTCACCAGAGTTCTCCTGACAATGGGCACCCCGCGGTCTGTGCCAGGGTCTACGAGCCATTGACCACGTGTGCCTCGTCGCCGCGCCGTGATTGACAGAGCCAGTACTTATGTTGACCCGTTTTGACCAAGTCTGAAAACTGTGAACGGTGCATGAACGTTTGCGCCTGAATTTCCGCATAATAATGGTGTGCGCTGATGTCGCTCAATCGCGACGATAATCAAGACTAAAGCTGGCGCATCAGTGCCTGATTAAGCAAAATGTTGGGCGGGGAAACCGTCTGGCAAGCGCTTCTACGGCGCCGAAAACTGACTGGGTTGATGCCAATAAGCATCTCGTCGAGCGGGATGCACGTCTGGCCCATGCGCGGCTCCGCCAAGTTTTGGTGGGCCAATAAGCTGCCGGTACAGGACGACAGTAGTTCAAAAAGACATGTGGACAATTCTTCAAATTATGGTCTTCATATTACTTTGGGACGGGGGATGGCGA
>JBEKWD010000375.1:0-4047 GCA_049513435.1 Steroidobacteraceae bacterium
GAACCACGACGCGCGAGCTCGCGCGCCGGGCCATCGAGCCGGCGCTTGCGGCCGCGTGCGTTTAGGGTCGCGCGCCGGCCCCTCCGGAGATGTGTGACGCGCGCCCAGTTGGCGGCATGAGTTCATGGAACAATGCTGCGCGTTAAATCTTTTTTCAACCTTTCACATAATTGAGCACCGACACGTGAAGTGCCATTTGTATGATGCCGCCGGCAATACGATTCTGTGGCTGGATTCGCGCGGCGACAGCGCACCCACATACGACCAATTCAAGATCATGGGGTTTGAACTGTCGCGGCAATTCCAAATAAGACAGGACCTGACGGCCGTTCTGTTTGGCTGCGCTCAAAACCAGCGCGCGATGTTTTGGAACTCTGACGGCAGCTACGAGATGGTGTGCGGCAACGCCATCCGCTGCCTGGCGCACTTTGTGTGCGGGGATTCGGTTCCGCACGGACTCGTTGCTGTCGAAACCCAGCGCGCGAGCTACCTCAGCCGCAAGGTGGATGCCAACCATGGTTCCGCGGTCATACCGGGCAGCACCGTCCGCGTCAGCACGCCTGAAAAGGACGGCGATATTTTCGTCGATGTCGGCACACCGCATCGAATTCGGCTTGTGCACCGGGAATGGCTCGATCAGGACCTGGCAGATGCGATGACCTACTCGAACGGCCCGCGCTCGGTGAACTTCAGTCTGGTGCGCAGGGTCGCACCCTTTCAATATCGCGTGCGCATTTTCGAGCGCGGTGTTGGCGAGACCTCCTCTTGTGGAACGGCTGCGACCGCGATTGCGGCCGCGCTTGAGATACGCGCCGCCCCGCCGGTGATCGCGCAATCCGATATCTGCGTCTACGACTGGTCCGGGTGGAAGGGAACACTCATCGAAACCATCTCGCCACGGGCGCGCCGAATTCGCGCGAGATTTGCTGAGAGCCCGGAGCGTCTGGCGAATAGACTGCCGCGCCGCGCGCGACTGCTGATTCTGCATCTCGATATCACCGACAACGCCCCCTTCATCGCAGATGCTGCGCAGCTGGGCCGCCTTGTGTCGCAGCGGGGCGTAGCCGTCCTCAACGGACTCGCCGGGGATATCCGGAAGACAACGGTCCAGGCCCGCTGCAAAGCCTATGGTCTGCCCTCGGTCACCGCGGCCGCAGAGGGCAGCGCGGACGAGTTGCTGATCGTCAAGACCGATTTGAATTCCGGAGGAACGCGCGAGCAGCAGCTGCCTGAGGATCAAAGGGCTCGCTTCAGCCTCCCGGCACGGCCGGGCCGCGTCAATGGCCCATCGGGATACTTTGTCACCCGGCGCACCGATCTCGGCGAAGATGTGTGGAAAGACCCTGATTTGGTTGTCGAGCGATACATGTCGAACCCGCAGGGCAGGTTCTTCCGAGTCTACGTCGTGGGTGAGGCAATCGTGATTTCGGAGGCATACGACGAGATTCAGGTCAAGCGCATGGGCGGCGATATCCGGCGGCACAATCATTGGCTTTGGCGACAGGGCGAGCAGCTTCGTGCTTACACGGGCAGCGAGCCCGGGCTGCCGCCCGCGTTGCTTTCGACCGCGGGCATTTTCATGCATCGCTTCAAGCTGGATTACGGGGCGCTCGATATCGTCGAAAGCGAGGCGGCCGAATTTCACGTCGTCGACGTCAATAAGACCCCGTACTGGGGCAGCGAACGCCAACCCGGACTCATCGAGCATCTGCGCCTGGGATTGGCCGCATGATCGTGCACGCTGCCGCCGCTGGGTGAAATGCTCTCGACGCGCGGGCCATTTTTACATCGCCGTGCGAATCTGCCAGAGCTCCGGGAAGAATCGCAGTCCTACAAGTCACTTGAATGCTGGCGGCAAAGCGGTCATCGCCGCTTGCGCTTGGCTAGTCACGTAAAGGGCGAGCTTAGCGGCCGATTTGTCCCATTCCTATATCGGGCGCCTCCCCGCGCTGAACAGAATCAGCAGGCACTTCAGAAGCCTATTGTGGTGGGATGAACGATGGGGCCAGAATCGTTTGGCTGCGGAGTTGTGCGAAAAGATTGTCCAGCTTGGAGGTTTTCTTACTATGAACACGAAGACGCTCGCTGCAATTGGGGTCCTTCTGGCGGTAGTAACCTTGGGGTTTGCGTCGACCGAAAAGGCTGTCGATCGGCCACCTGGCATTGCGATTGATCAATGGTTCCCAATTAGCGATCACTTGGGCTTGGTCGTTTCCGATTACCAACCCGAGCTCGATCCCCTGATCGACAATGGTCCGGTGGAGGTGCCTCCTGTTCCACGGACGCCTTCTGCTCCCATCATTACGCAGCAGACCGCCGAACTGTTGCGGCTGCTCGATGGCCCGCGAAATCCAGTGGACGCAACGCACCCGGGTTCGATAACGCCTGCGCTCGCTGGATATCTGATGATCAAGCAACGTGATCACTGGACTCGATTATCGCTCGTTTCGCCTGCGGTACTCCCACGCGGGACGGAAGGGGTCTCCCCGTAGTAGCCGGTCACATCGGGCAGCTTGCGGGTCAAATAGCCGTCCTTCGAAATAAAATAGAATTGGTAGCGGGGGCCCGATTTCGAATTATAACGACTGAATTGGTGGTCCAGCCGCGAACGCGCTAGCAGCCCTCGGCCGAACTACGCCTCGAGTGGTTTTCGACCGCTCATCACAGGACCGAACATGCTGCGGCGACTCGGGTTCAATCCATGTGCTTCCTAACACTTCTGTCGCCCGCTTGGCCGCAAACACGGGGCGCGACGTTGGTGATGGCGCCTAGTCCTTGAGCCTCGTCCAAAACACGGAAGTCTGTCAAAGAGATCGTTAGGAATCTATTAAGAAAAGTAACCGCGCGTTTGCCTCCAAACTTGCAAGCCGCAGTCCGCGGCTCAAGCGCAGAAGCGCAGGACGACGGGGTACGTTATGAATCATCTGAACCAACGTTGGATCAGGTCGAGGCATCGTCTCTGAAGCGGCCATGCCACTGGTCGTGACGCAAGTACCTCTTCATGGGCGTCCAGCCTTCTCCGTCATTACGATGGGCGCTTTAAGGTTGATCGAAGCGCGTGTGATGAGTCGACGCAGAATTCACGTCAAAGGCGATAGGTCGCCGCATTTCTTTACAACGCCTTAACACCACTTCAGTGCAGCATTGCCTTGCGATGATTCTTCGCAGCAGTGCGGACTTTTCTACGTGGACATGAATGGAACCAGATGGGGCCGCGTAATGCGCGATCTAAGCTTCCAATCACATTGCAATAGGAGACCTATTTGCTTTGTTGCTTTCGCAGCATTAGTCGGTTGTTTAGGAATACTTCTAGGAGTTAAAAACGTTGAAGCGAAGTCAGAAGATTGCGTTGGCCGCATTGCGCATCGGTGTAGCGATGGCCTTAACCATTGCGAAGGCCCACGCTCAATCGGCGGATTCAAGCGCGCCTGGCTCCAGCTCTCTGGCTGAGGTTGTGATATCCGCAGAGAAACGCCTGTCCACCGTGCAGGACACACCGGAAAGCGTCGAGGCGGTCAGCGGTGAGGATTTGCAGGCCGCCGGCGTCCCCTCCTTGGCCACTCTGGCTCAAGGCACGCCCGGCGTCTCGTTGAAGAGCGAAGGGCCAAGTCAGACGGAGATCGAGATGCGCGGCATGACCTCGAGCGGCGGCAACTCCGCGACGGTCGGTTTCTATCTCGATGATATTCCGTTGGCTGGGCCAGCAAGTGCCCAAAATGGTCACGTGGTGATTGATCCTGACCTTTATGACCTGAATCGCATCGAGATTCTCCGCGGGCCTCAGGGCACGCTCTACGGTGCTGGATCGATGGGCGGCACGGTCAAGTTGATTACCAATCAGCCGAACTTGTCGCAATTTGAATCGACCGCGCAGAGCGTCTTATCGGGCACCGAGGGCGGCGGGTTCAATCACAACGACAATTTGTTGATCAACCTCCCGCTGATCGACGAAACCTTGGCATTACGGGTGGTCGGATCAGAAAATTATACGAGTGGTTGGATCGACCGCATCTTGGCTGACCCTCTTCCGTTGGTCGGTGGAAATCC
>JBEKWD010000376.1:0-3366 GCA_049513435.1 Steroidobacteraceae bacterium
TCCTGCTGGTCGGTTGCGCTCATCAGCTCAAGCCCGACGCCGCCAAGGACCTGGCAATCAATGCCCCGCCGCCTGATATCACGGCGGCAATGCAGGCCTCGGAACCAGCCGTCGCCGATGAGACCATACCCGACGGGGCCGCACAACGCTCATTGACGCTTGGCTCGCCGGTGAGCCAGGCCACGCCTGCAGCACAGGATCCTGCCGACTTGCCAGGCCCGCCCGCCGACAGCCTGGTCACGGTCAAGCCGGGCGATCTGCTCGAGCGTCTGCGCGGCGGCTTTCAGCTTGATGATGTCGATGAGCCGGCGGTCGCCGCCCAGCTGAACTGGTTTGCCAATCACCCGGACTTCCTCGAGCGCACCTTTGGACGCGCCGAGCTGTGGCTGTATTACATCGTCGGGCAACTCGAGCAGCGCAATATGCCGCGCGAGCTCGCGCTGCTGCCGGTCATCGAGAGCGCGTTTGAGCCTTACGCCTATTCGCGCGCGCGCGCGGCAGGCCTGTGGCAGTTCATTTCCGATACCGGTCGCCGTTTTGGCCTCAAGCAGGACTGGTGGTATGACGGGCGTCGCGACCCGATCGAGGCGACGCGCGCGGCACTGGATTATCTGCAGGCCCTGCACGATGAATTCAATGGCGACTGGCTGCTGGCGATCGCGGCCTATAACTGCGGCGAGCTGGCGGTCGAGCGCGCGATCCAGAAGAATGAGCGCCTCGGCAAGCCCACGGATTTCTGGCATCTGAAATTGCCCTCTGAGACCCACGGCTATGTGCCCGAATTACTTGCGATGCGACGATTGGTTGCCAATCCGGCGCGCTATGGCATCGAGTTCAGCCATATCCTGAACGAACCCTACTTCGTGCAAGTCTCCACCGGCGGGCAGATTGATCTGAAGGTCGTAGCCGATATCGCCGGCATCAGCACCGAGGACCTCTACGAGCTCAATCCGGCGTTTCATCGCTGGGCCACCGATCCGACCGGACCGCATAGGCTGCTGGTGCCCGTAGATGCCGCCGAGGGGTTGCAGCAAACGCTCGCTCAGCTCACCCCCGAGCAACGCATGCGCATTGAGCACTACACGGTGCGCCGCGGCGACACCATCGCCACGATTGCGAGCCGCTTCGAGACCAAGCCAGAGGTCATTCGCGAGCTCAACGATCTCAGCGCCAACGACCGGCCCGTAATCGACGCGATGCTGCTGGTGCCGTCGAACTCCGCCGAGCTGCCCGAAAAGGTCGCGCGCGCTGCAATGCTGTTTGATTCGCCGGTACGAGCCCGGCGTCATCGCGGGCTTCGCCCCGACATCCGCGTGGTTCGCCGTGGCGATACGCTCTATGGGATCGCGCAGCGCCTCGGCACCGACGTGCAGACGCTCGCGCAGAACAATGGCCTGCGACCTGGCGACCGGCTGCATGCCGGACAGAAATTGCGAGTCGCCTCGTCGGCGCCTTCCGGTTCGGGACTCAGCGCTGGCAGCGCCAAAGGTACGGTGGTGGCCTCCAGCGGCACCGGCCGTCGCGTGACCTACACCGTGCGCCCCGGCGACACGCTCTATGGCATCGCGCGGCTGTTGCAGGTCACGGTCATCGAATTACTGGACTGGAACGGCATGGCCGGCAGCCGCAATCTCAAGCCCGGGCGCACGCTGGTAGCCTTCGTGCACGCTCAGAACTGATCAGCCGATGGGGTTTCTTGACGGCAGGCGCGCGCTAATCGTCGGCGTAGCCACCGAGCGCTCGATTGCCTGGGGTATCGCTGAGGCCATGCATGCCCAAGGCGCCGTTCTGGCCTTCTCCTACGCTAACGACAAGTTCAAGGAACGCGTTGCGCCGCTGGCCGCATCGATCGGCTCCACGCTGCTCATGCCCTTGGACGTCCAGGTGGATGAGCAGATCGAGGCCGCCTTCGAGCGGCTCAAGCTCGAATGGGGACAGCTCGACATCCTGGTGCATGCGGTCGCATTTGCGCCGCGTGAAGCGCTCGAGGGCGCCTTTACGGCCAATACCTCGCGCGAGGCCTTTCGCATCGCGCACGAGGTCTCCAGCTACAGCTTCACGGCGCTCGCGCGCGCCGCAGCGCCGCTGATGGCAGGCCATCCAGGGGCCATGCTGACTCTGTCGTATCTCGGGGCCGTGCGCTCGGTTCCAAGCTATAACGTCATGGGCCTGGCCAAGGCCAGCCTGGAGGCGAACGTTCGCTTCCTCGCGGCGGATTTAGGGCCGCAGAACATCCGCGTGAATGCGATTTCCGCAGGCCCGATCAAGACGCTGGCCGCCGCCGGCATCGGTGGCTTGCGCAGGATGCTCACGCACGTGGCGCAGGTCGCACCGCTGCGCCGCAATGTCACGACGCGCGATGTCGGCAATGCGGCCGCATTTCTGTGCTCCGATCTGGCCGCAGGCGTCACCGGCGAGATCCTTTACGTCGATAACGGCTTCAGCACCGTGGGCATGGGCTTTGCTGACAGCGCTCCGGCCGAGGCGCCCAGCACGGGCTAGGCCATCGCCGGCCAGGCCGGCTACTCAAACACCGCCGGATTGTGCTTGACGTTGGCGCGACGCTCGAGCTCGAGCAGATAGGCCTCCATCTCCCCATCGCGATCGCGCTTGAGGAAATCGGTGACCAGCTGCTCGTCGTTCTTCGGGTTCACTCCCGGGGTGCCAGGATGCACCGCGATGAGCATGAGCAGCGCGGCTCCGCCGTTGTCGAGACCGATGGCTCTGTACTCGGGCTTATCGGCCGGATGCGGCGCCGCAAAGGCCGTCTCGCGCACCTGTACCGGCAGCTGCGGATCGCTGCGGGCGTATGAGGCGGCGGGTGCGGCCGTCACGCCTAGCCCCTTGACGACCGCATCGAAGCTCGCGCCCGCATCGAGCTGTTTGACCGCGCCATCCGCCGCCGCCTGCGCGGCCGTTGTGCTCGCGTTCTTGCGGATCGCGGCGATGACTTCGTCGCGCACGCTATCGAGCGGCTGCGCCGCGGGTGCACGATGCTCAAGCACTTTGAATATCACGATGCGATCGGGCGCCAGCGCCACGGGTCCTCCCAACCGATCCCCGCCGATGGTCTCGTCGCTGAACACCGCCTGCACCAGATCCGGATTGCCACCGAGCGGCGCCGCCCCGCTGCGCGTGTAGTCCTTGATCTCCCCGATCTGCAGACCGAACTCATTGGCCAGCGCAGTCAGGTCAGTGCTCTGGCCGCTCTCGAGCTTCTGCTGCAATTGCTCCTGACGGTCACCGAACAGCGCCGAGGCCTGATCACGCCGATAGTCGGCCTCGATCTTCGCGCGCGCCTCAGCGAGGGCTTGCACGTGCGCCGGACGCACCTCATCGAGCCGAATGATGTGATAGCCGAACTGG
>JBEKWD010000377.1:0-3354 GCA_049513435.1 Steroidobacteraceae bacterium
GTCGGCGACGCCCTGTAACATCAGGGCGCGGCGTACGGCTTGCGCCCGTCGCTCGCCCAGTCCGATGTTGTATTCGCGCGAGCCGCGCTCATCGGTATTGCCTTCGAGGCGCACACGAGTGCTCGGGCTGGAAGCAAGATAGCGGGCATGCGCTGCGATCAGTGCCTCGTAATCCGACTTGATGTCACTGCTGTCGAAGTCAAAATAAATCGAGCGGTTCTGCAATTGCGGTGAGCTCGGACCGGCAACTCCCGCGCCGCTGGCCGCGGCCGCGCTATCGGCGCTCGACATGTCCGCACCTTTAGCCTGAGACTGATCGCCTGGCACGCTGCTGGCGGTGCCAGCGCCCGCTGCATTGCGCGGCTTATGGCTGCTGCAGCCAGCGAGCAGACTCGCGCCGATGACGGCGACCCAGAGGATGACGGTCTTGTGCATGGTTGATACTCCAGAAATCAAAGGTGCGCTCTCGCTTGCCGCATTCTAGCGCGCGAACGGCTCCCATACCGGCTCGCGCAGCTCGCCCTGGCTCGAGGTCAGTCGCTGCGTGACCAGCCCATCCACGGATACCGTCTGCAAGGTCCCGATCGGTCCATCGCGTCCAGAGTAGATGATGGTGGCGCCGTTGGGTGCGAAGCTGGGTGATTCATCCAGGCTACCGTGGGTGAGCACGCTGACCGTGCCGGAGGCGAGATCCTGAACGCCAATGCGAAAATTGCTGCCCTCGCGCGACACGAAGGCGATCTTCATGCCGTCCGGTGATACCCGTGGGCGCGCGTTGTAGCCCGACCCGAAGGTGATGCGCTGAATGCGCTTTGGATTGGCGACTTCGAGCCGGTAGATCTGCGGACCGCCCGCGCGATCTGACGTGAAATAGATGCTCTGACCGTCCGGACTCCAGGCCGGCTCCGTGTCAACCGCCGGATCGTTGGTCAGACGCGTGAGCGCTGAGGTGGCCAGATTGAGCAGCCAGAGATCCAGATTGCCGCCGGGATCCGACAGCGTGAGCGCCAGGCGCGTGCCGTCGGGCGAGAACGCCGGCGCCCCATTGACGCCCGCATAGGCCGACACCTGGCGGCGCTCGCCGGTGCGCACGCGCTGAACATAGATCGCGGAGAGGCGATTCTCGAACGACACATAGGCGAGCCACTGAGCATCCGCCGACCAGGTCGGCGACATGATCGGTTGCGTGGACTCGAGTATGACCCGGGGCGATTCGCCATCGCAGTCCGCGACGATGAGCTGAAAATGCTGATTGGGCGCTTCCCCCTGCACCGATACGTAAGCGATGCGCGTCGCGAATGCCCCGCGCACGCCTAGAATCTGCTCATAGACGTAATCGCTGACCTGATGGGCTGCATTGCGCAGGCTCGCGCTGGTGGCCGTGAAGCGCTTGCCGCCCAGGCGTTGCCCGGTCAGGGTGTTGATCAGATCGCAGTCGACATCGAGCTCGTTCGCGTTCGGAGCGCTTACGCGACCAATCAGCACATAGTCGTTGCCGGCAGCCTTCCAATCCGCCGCCTGTACCTGCGCGACGCTGGTTGGGGTGCTGAGCATGACGGCGCGCTGCATGGCGCGGAAGCGTCCGCTGCTCTCAAGATCATGCTGGACCACCGCGGCTACATCAAAGCCGCCATCGGCCGGCACCGCGCGCCCGAAGGGCACGATCGCGATCGGGACCGGGTCGGTGACGCCTTGCGTGACATTGACCTGCAGCGCGGCACGCGCCGGCAGCGCTGCCAGCGTCAGCAGCCCGAGAAGCGCCGCCGTTGCGTTCCACATGTGAGCTCTAATCATGGGGGGCGAAGGTAACAACCACATCGCGATCAAACAAGGCCGGATCGGGCGGCGCGGGCAATGGCGATGCCCGATAGGCTGCGGTTTCGATCGATTGGCGCACGGCCTCATCGCCGTTGCATTTGCCGACCTGTGCGGCGGTAACTTCCCCGCCGGGCACTTGAGTGATGTTGACCTGGCAATTGATACCGGCGTGCGCACTGGGCGGCCGTATCCAGGCGCGCTCGATGCGTGCGGCGATCAACGCCTGATATTGCGCCAGAGCCCCGTTGGTGCGGGCTGCATCCAGATGCTCCTCGACCTGTAATTGCGTACGCAGATCCGCCTCGCGCTGCGCGCGTTCCTGTTCGGCTTTGCGCTGTTGCGCGAGCTCCTGGGCCTTGCGCTCGGCTTCCGCTTTGGCCTGCGCCTCCGCCTTGGCCTTCGCCTCAGCCTCGGCGTTTGCCTTGGCCTCGGCTTCGGCCTTCGCTTCTGCATCGGCCCTGGCTTGCTCTTCGGCTTCGAGCGCGGCCTTGCGCTGCGCCGCGAGCTTCGCGGCCGCCTCCTCGCGCTCGCGCTGCGCGGCCGCTTCCTGCTCCTCGACCGCGCGCTGCTCGGCCTGCGCGTCCGGCGGCGGAGTGGGCGGTGGTGGCGCCGGCGTGGGTGCTGGCGGCGGGGTCTGCGGTGCCGGGGTGGGCTCGGGGTTGGCCGCCGCCCCATTGTCATGCACGACGTTCGCCTCGATCGCCAGGGTCTGCGGCGCCGGCTTTGGCGAGCGGTACTGCCACCAGCCCCAGATGAGCGCTCCGATGATCGTAGCGTGGATCAGAATCGAGAGCAGAATCGACAGGACGCGATCGCTGCGGCGCTCGCTCATGGTGGTTTTGGGAGTTTGAGTGGCAGATCGGTCTGGAATCCGACCTTGAGCGCGCCAGCCTGCTGTAGCAACACCATGGCCTGCACTACGCGGCCGTAGCTGACCGACTGATCGCCATTGACCAGCACAGCGCGTTCCGGCGCACGCCGCAGCGCCGCTGTCGCTCGCACCAGCGCGGTTTGATCGCTGATGGCCTGTCGCGGATTCGCGCCGACATTCAGATACAGGAGCCCGTGCGCATCGATCGACAGCACCAAGGGGGGCTCGTTGGCACGCACGTTGAGCGGCTCGGCCGCCGCCTTCGGTAGGTCGACCTTGATGCCCTGGGTCAGCAACGGCGCGGTGATCATGAAGATGATCAGCAGCACGAGCATCACATCGATGTAAGGCACGACGTTAATCTCGCCGAGCAGCCTGCGCTTGCCTCGCTGCGCCACGGACATATCAGCGCCCCCGCGCCGGCGAGCTCGGCGGCGGCAGCGAGTCCGCCAGCAACGGCGCGGCCGTGCCCGGCGTACGGCCTGCATAGCGCTGCAGGATCGTCGAGAGCTCTTCCATGAAGCCGTCGTAGCGCACTTCGAGGCGGCCGACCTGATCGGCGAAGCGATTGTAGGCCACCACTGCTGGTATGGCGGCGAACAGACCCATGGCCGTAGTAATCAAGGCTTCGGATATGCCAGGGGCGACCATCGCGAGCGTCGCCT
>JBEKWD010000378.1:0-3346 GCA_049513435.1 Steroidobacteraceae bacterium
CCAGCCCACGCCCATGCCCCAATACAACCCTCCGCCGCCACCAAAGAGCAGTAGCAGCACAATTACTACAATCAGCAGATCCATAACATTCTAGCGGCTGGCGTATCAGGCCAGACATCCGTGCTTACCCTAGTGTCCCATCGAGCATCAATAGACCCGAGCGACAAAGTCAGGCTTATGCACGCCATCAGATGTTCTTGTGAGTTGGTCCGTGCGAGGCGGACTCGGGAACGCGAAATTGTGGGTTCTCGAGCTTTACCTCATCTGCCCAATAGCCGGATCGCTTGTAATGATTGTGCAGTCCAATTTCCTCGCTTCGATTCAGCGGTACCGCTGGATCGTATGGCGGAGCATCCTTCACCGCCTGCCGAGTTAGACTGACAGAAACCGTGTGCTCGGACCAGCTGACGTTCTTGATCCATCGTGGCGCGATGAGCACCTGGTGACCGAGCCACCAGTTGCTCGTATCCACGACTATGTATCGAATGGCCCACGTATCTTCGTCGAGAAGCAGGCCCTGAACGTGACCGATGCCACCATCGCTCGCCTCGATGTGATAGTTCATGACCGCATTGCCACTGCGCAGGTGAGGATCGTCATTCTGATGCTCGGCGGCCTCACGCGTCATCCGAGCATGCTCGGCTCGCTCCGCAAGATCTCCGGCATCCGCCTCGCTGTAGTAGCAGCCTCCCGATAGCATCATGCCAGGATAAGCACCCAAGCCCCACAGACCAGTACCGCCCCAATAGTAGGGATAACTGTAATACCCGTGATAGCGCATTTCCTCCTGTCTCGACACCGGCTTGTCGGTATCAATGTTGGGGCTGTTCTTGACTTGCTCTTTTGTGATCAAGACGGGAAGCACTTTAGCCGTCCAGTTCGGCTGCCCGATGGCGATCGGGGAGATCAATACCTTTCGGTTCGAGAGCCAGTGGCCGGCTTCGACGATAAGGTAGCGAACGACCCACCTATCGTCCTCGAAATAGAAATCTATCACCTGACCAATATCGCCATCCGTCGCGCGAATGGTATAGCCCTCCAGATCCTTCATGCTGCGTAACATTAGCCTTCTCCTTTACGATGGTGCCCAACCACGCGCGTTAGACGGACGGGAAGCCTGTAGCGTGATCATTCCCAGTAACCCGCGCTATGAGCTGATGACCTTACGCTGCAGCGACCGACTTACCTGCTGCGGGTTGCGGCCTCGTTGCCGGTCTTAGCCGCCGTCGGCGCAGCTTTTACGGGACTCTTTTCGGCGGATGGCGCCGCGCCCTTGGTCGCGCCTTCATGAGTACAGGCGTCTGTGCAAACGTGTGCGTTCGGCTCAGCCCCTGGCTTGACAGCAGGTTTCGAGGAAGACGACACGGCAGCGCTGTGCTGTACTTCTGGTTTGTTCATGATGGCCTCTATCAGTCCCGCGACCCGCGGAATTGCGGGACGGCTGGACGTATGTGACCATCTGACAATAGCGCTGCAATGAGCAGAACGTCGGTGCGCTGGCCCGCATTAGAGGTTCGTTCAGCTCAAGCGCGCGTCTATAACCTCGGTGTGGTCTGGCACCGATGCTCTAAATCCACCGATCAATCCGTATAAGATTCCTGGGGTAGGCGCACCGTAAACGCACTGCCTTGTCCGAGGCCGGCACTTTCCGCAATGACGCTGCCGCCATGCAATTCCACAATCGTTCGCACCAGCGCAAGACCGATACCGAGACCTGATCTGGATCGGGGAGATGCTGCATTGACCTGCTTGAAGAGATCAAAGATATGCAGCAGAGCATCTGGCGCGATGCCAATTCCGGAGTCTCGGACGCGAACGACGACACACCGTTCCCCCACATGCACCGATAACGCAATCTCACCACCCGGATCCGTATACTTCGAGGCGTTGGCAAGCAAGTTTACGAACACCTGCTCGAGCCGGTCTGCATCGGCCGATAGCCACGCCGTCGATTCAGGCCATATTGTCGAAAGTCGCTGATTACGCTGCCTGAAGTCCGACTCCAATGTTTCGATGGCGTTGCTTAACACAGCGCACGCATCGACACATTCGCGCTGTAGTTGCAGATGGTCGCAGGCAATCCGTGAGACGTCAAACAGATCGGTGACGAGCAGCGCCATGTGGCGTACCTGTCGTGCGATGAGCTCCTGCATTCGTTGCTGCACGGCAGGGTCCGCAAGGCTCCCACTACGCAGCACATCCACCGCGTTCTGAATCGAGGCCAGAGGGCTGCGTAGCTCATGCGAGAGCATCGCCATAAACTCATTCTTACGACGGTCGGCGCTGATGAGCTCTTCAATCTGCGATAGCGTCAAAAGCGAATACGACTGACGGTTCCCGTGGCCGTCTGGATCTGGGATGAGGACGCCATCGCTTTCATGGCCGTGAGCCCGCCGTTGCAGGCCGAATCCGTTGGTGCCTGCGAGCGTAGCTTGAGTCTCGTCCGTTATCGCTGACGCTGACTGAGTCGACTGCATCGGTATCGGCTCACCACTTTTCCATGTCAGCCGAGGATTACAGCGCCGCTTTTCTCAATCTGTGCGCTAACGAACATAAGTACTTGAGTCTCGACCGCAATCGCGGCTACGGGGACGACAGGCCGTAAGCCAATACATCAAACTTCTTACGTTGAATCAGGGCCTTGGTGAAATAGATTAAAAATCAGATTAAGATTGCAGATCGCTCGGGCTAAGTGCTCTCTTCTTCAGCGTGCCTGTTTCCTTGCAGCAATATGGCGCTGAAGTGATCTTGTACGCGATGGGCCCGTGAATTATCGACGAGTCTCCGCCCCCCCCGCGGCGAACACTCGGGCAGCATCACCCCAGATGTATCGATCGCCAGATTCCGGCGGGACCCTTGCGGCGGCGCTGGCAAACCGAAGGCGATGTCATGCGTGTCGGCGTTGCACATCAACAACAGCGCATCGGCTCCCACCCTCACGAATGAGGCAGGCGAGCGCTTTGGCCTCGGGTTCAATCCAGTCCGGCACGCTGGCATAGTGCTTGAGAACGCTCTGCCAACTGGGAGTGTGTAAGTGTGTAACAGTGGGGCACTCATCTTGGGATCATTTCGGCCGTCGTCGCTCAAGTAAAGGTACCTCGAACACAAATTACCTGTCGGCTGTCCGTGCTCTTGCGTACAGACTTGACAGGCAAGTTACCGTAGATTTGCTATGTGCCCGATTGATACTCACTTGTCTATGTAATAGGCGGTATCGATAGCGAGTCCTTGAGAAATCGTTTGGGTCACGTTTCTGAAGGTATCAATGGTTCACTACAACTTGTCGGCCGTTTGCCGGCCTGCAGTTATCAGGAGCATTCTATGAGCATGAACAAAGACCAAATCA
>JBEKWD010000379.1:0-3344 GCA_049513435.1 Steroidobacteraceae bacterium
GAATTGAAGGCGCTCAGCGACGTACTGACGCAGCTGCGGCGTGCTCGCGCGTAGCTCTCCCCAAGTGATATTGCCGTCATTGTCGCGGTCCACGCCGATGGCGAGCTCGACGTCACGCACCGCGAGCTCGATCGAACCCTTGATATCCTCACCGCTGACCTCGGCGACGAGAAAGCCGTTGCTTGCGATATGGGCCTGCGCGCTCGAGCCGAGCATCACGATCATCAGACCCATGAGCGTGGCGAGTGCTTTCACGGGCTAGCACTCTTTAGATAAGGCTCGAGTCTGGCATCCTGAAGATGCTCTTGTGTCAGGAATTGCATGACCGGCGCGGCAGCGTCGGGACGTTCGGCTGCCTGAGCGGCGCGCAGCAGGATCAATAGATCGTCCGGCTCGCGCTGCACGCGCCAATTCTCCTGTGCCGCGGCCAGCGCCGCCGCAGGTCGATGCTCGATATCCAGAAGAAAGCGCGCCTGCTCGCGGCGATGAACCGCTTCGCCGCGTTGCTCTTCGATGCCAAAAGCATCCTCCAGCTTGGCCCGCGCGTCGGCGACATCGCGCTCGCCGAGCATCTGGCGCGCGATCAGCATTCGCAGCAGCAACGGTTCCATCGAGTCACAGCCCGAGAGCAACTGCAGCGTCTCGGCCGCACGGTGCTGTCTTAGCAGTAAATCAGCGTAGGCCGCGCGCGTGTAGAAATCATCGGGGACGAGCGCGAGCCCTTCGCGCAGCCAATGTTCGGCCGCAGTGTCATCACCGCCGCGCTCGGCCATCTCACCGAGCTCGGAATAGCGCCACGCGCGCACTTCGCGCGCCAGAGTTTGTTGCGGCAGCGATGTGAGTGCTGCATAGGCCGCGTTAAGCTCTCCGGTGAGCGCTCGAAGGCTCTGCTCGCAAAGCTGCGTAATGGCCGGATCGACCGCTGGGCCCAGCCGCTCGCAGGACTGCATCGCCTCGGGGTATCGGCCCAGCACGCGCAATATGGTGGCACGAGTCAGCCAGGCCTGTGCGTTGTCCGGTTGCAGCGCAAGCGCACGATCAAGCTCGGCGAGCGCGGCGCCAAACGCGTGACGACTCTGCAGCACTGTGGCATGAAGCACCAGGGCGCCGCTTCGCACCGAAGCGCCCGACAGCCAAGGCGCGAGCATGCCCTCGGCGTAACCGAGGTAACGCAGATCTCCGCTCGTGCGCGCGCGGGCGATATAGAACTGCGCCAGTGGCAGAGCGACATCGGCGCGCGTGCGGGCGCGCTCGAGCACCGCTGAGCTCGTATGCACCGACCCCGGAGGCAGCTGCGCCAGTACCTGCGCGTCATTGGCTGGTACATAAGGCGCCGATAGCGCCGCCTCGCAGGGCAGGAAGCTCAGCACGATCGGACTGAGCCATCCGGCCCATTGGATTCGGGCGCAGCGCCGGCCAGCCAGCCGCCGCCCAATCATGGAGTGGGGGTGACGTTAGCGCTGATCGGTTCGCTGGTCTCGCTGGTATCGGTGAGCGTGAGCGCACCGTCATTGACCTGGTACGGGACGGATATCTCCGAGGTGTGCTGCGCCTGCGCCAGAACCCCAGCGGTGTCCAGCGATTGCGCACTGGCAGTGGCCGAAGACGGGATAGTGATGCTCGAAGAAGAGGAGCTACCGCCGCCGCATGCGGTCAGAGCAGTTGCGGTGACCAGCACGGTAGCTCCAACCAAGACGTTTGTGGACTTCATGCTGATCGCCTTTAGTCGTTTGCGCTGGTGGGTGAGCCCGCGTACGGGGTGTTCAGGTAGGGAAATACCGTGAGGTAATTCGCTGGATTGGGTTCGGCGCCGTCGGTGTACTCGAGCTGCCGAGAGGTATCCGAGGCGGCGTCGGGATCCTTGCTACTGCCATCGTAGGGGGTCAGCAACACGCCCATTGCCACGCGCAGCTCGATGTCGACCACATCGTCGATCGGGCGGCGGCCATTTGGGAAGCCAGCGGTGTCACCGCCGAGGACTCCCAGATCATTCTGCGAGCCGGCCGCAGTGGGCGCGATGCTGGTATTCAAGCGCATTTCCTCGGCGGGGGTCACGTGCTGGGGTTGATTCAAGCCGCTGATGCCGGTGAGAAATGCCGCCTCTAGATCCGTACGCGGATAGACATTCGGTGCCAGCACGCCGGCCGCACCGAACAGTGTTTGCAGTAATACCGGTAGCGACGGGTTCGTAACGTAATCGGCAAACTGCGCGTCGTTGGTCGGTTGCGAGGCATTGAAGAGGTCCTTGTCGGGCAGACCGATCACGACCTCGTTCACGAGCGGCATGCCCAGACGCGACACCTGCGCCCAGGCACCGCCTTCGACCGCAGGGCCAGTGGGATTACTGGCTACCGCACCAACGCTGCCTGCGCTATGGCTGCTTTGGGGTTGAGGGTTAATCACCGTCGCCTGACGTATGCTCGCTGTGGTCCAGCCCCCAATCACCGGATCCGTGCCTGCGAGGCAGGAAGCCGGCACTTCCAGGGCGATTGAGGTGACGTTGAAGCCGGCGAGCGAGTTGGGCGCCAAATTGCGAGCAGTCGCCGGATTGGGTGCAAGTTCCTGCACCGGGTACTTGATATTGACCAGATCAAAGGTCTCGCCCAGATTGACCACAAAGCCATCGGCGCGCTGACCGACGAAAACGCGACCGGCCGTGTTGCAGCCAGGGATATTGATGTTGTGAATAAAGCTGTTGGCGTAGGCCGCGTAGTTGGGGATCGACTTTGCCCCAATGTTGTCGAACGGCTTGGCAAAGCTCATGCTGCCGGTAGCGGCGTCGGTGATCGGCGTGCCCGTACCGGTGCGTCTATCCCCGCGCACTAACGTGATGGTGTAACTCTCGGACACATTCTGCGCGCTCAAACTCGTGGCACTGAGCGGACCGATATTACTCAACGGAACTGGGATGGACTTCGTACCGGCCATGACGGCAAGGCCGCTATCGGTAGTCGTGAAGCGAAATTGAAACGTGAGGGATTCGGTGCCAGTGCCCGTGTTATCGATCAAGATCTCGTACAGCGCCTGCGGGTCCATCGTGTAGTAATTGGGGCCGCCCTGCGGATCCTCGAACGGCTGGTAATTGGCGATCAGCGTCACGTAGCCCGCGCGCCCGGCCTCATAGCTGTTGAACATGTAGAAGTCGGTGCCATCGACTTTCGGCCGGGTCGTGATAAATGGCGCTTCACGGTGGCTGGATGCCAACGCGCTGCCGGCTGTCAAAGTGATCAATGCCGCCGCCAACAGGCGGGACCCTTTGGGAATGCTCATTGGTGAACCCCTCTAAAAGATATAGACGACCCTATGCGCGCTTTCTTGCTACTGGATCTCGATACGTCCCGAGA
>JBEKWD010000380.1:0-3342 GCA_049513435.1 Steroidobacteraceae bacterium
GAGATTCGACTCGGTGTCCTCGTGCTTCGGAATGTCGATGCCGGCCAAACGTGCCGCGGCGCCCTTGGCGGTATCGCAGCTGATTTGAACCTGGCGGCTGAGCGGAAACATGTCCGGGAACAGGCGCGCCTGCACCAGAACGGCCGGATCGAACTTCTTGGCGGCGGCATGCGCGGCCGCTTTGTCGAGAATGGCGGACAGGTTGGTGAGACCGCGCGTCAGTACGGGGATGGAAATATCGTAAATGGACAGGGTCATGATCGGTGCTTCCTCGGATCGGCGGAAATTTTGCGGCCGTCACTGTAGCCAAAATTCGATGCCTTGAGTAAAAAATTCGCGCGTGCGAGCGTTCATTACCGGGGATTGGTGCAGCACGGTTCGGGCACCCGCGCCGGGCGCGCAGGCAGGGTTGCGATTTTCCCGGCATTGGAATTGAATATCCCTGCGATCGCGTGAGTGGGTGACTGGAGTCGTCGATGTTGCCGGTGTCCGATGCCTGCGAGCGTAACAAGGAACCGATCCTTTCGGTGCTGCGCACATGCCTTGCCGATCGCGCCCAGGTGCTCGAAATTGGCAGCGGCACCGGTCAGCATGCCGTGCATTTCGCGCGCCATTTGCCGCATCTTGTCTGGCAACCGACGGAGCAACTGGGCTATCTGCAGGACCTGGCCGCGCGGGTTCGATTGGAAGGAAGCATCAATCTGCGTCCGCCGACGGTTCTGGATGTTTATCAAGCGGTTTGGCCGGCCCGCTCGGTGGATGCGGTGTTCACCGCCAATACCTTGCACATCATGGCATGGACCGCGGTATCCGCGCTGTACCGCGGCGTAGGCGAAGTGCTCGCGCCCGGCGGCGTGCTATGCGTCTACGGGCCGTTTCGGTACAGCGGCGGCTATACCTCGGACAGCAATCGCGAGTTCGATCGAATGCTGCAAGATCGTGACCCGCTCTCCGGCATTCGCGACATCGAGGCCGTGTGTGCGCTCGCTCATTCCTATGGCCTGTCGTTGGCCGCCGATCACGATCTGCCCGCCAACAACCGGCTGCTGGTGTTTCACAAGGAGCCCGGCTGACAAGGAGCCAAGCTGAGGTACCGATAGCACTCATCCCGGCCGATAGCGCTCATCCCAGCCGATAGCGCTCATCCCAGCCGATAGGGCTCACCCGAGCCGATAGCTCATCCCATAAAGAAAAGGGCGCTCGTGCCGCAGCGCGAGCGCCCTTCCCATGCTTCATGGCCGCCGTGAGGCAGCGCAGCTCGCCGCCATCAATTTGCCGCGATTTCGATCTCGTTGTCCACCGACCTCACGCCGTCCGTATCCTTCGCAATCATGCCCGCAAGATCGCGCGCGTCCTTGCTGGGGACGGTGCCGCTGAGAAAGACCACGCCATTCGCGTCGGTGTCGACCTTTACGTGAGTGAGCGTGGACATGTGCTTCGCGGCCAGCTTGGTTTTTACCTTGGTCGTGATCACCGAATCCTTCACGAAATGATGATCACCGCTGCCCGTATCGTCGCCGTACGCCATCGGCAGATACGCCGCACTCGCCGCTACCAATCCGATCAACATCAGTCGTTTCATGGGTTGTTTCATTGCTTTTTTCCTTTTGCTTGACTTGCCGCCTCGGCAACCAACGCAGCCCTTGCTGCGATCAGCTCGCTGAGAGCGGGTGGTACGTGAACTTCTGCCCCGCAATGGCCGCTTGGTACATCAGGCCGCCCTTGGCGACGGTGAATACCGCCATGCCCTTGTACCAATGCCCGGTGGTGGTCGCGTCTTTCTCGCCGCCGCTGGCTCCGGCCTGTGCGCCGTCCGTGCCGGCACCCGCGTCCGCACTGGCGGTTATTGCCGTGACGCTGGCATCGGCGCCGAACTCGAAGCCTGATTCGAATTCATCCAGGGCACGTTTGTCCTTGAAGAAGATGATTTCGCTGAATGCTTTACCGCCCGCTTGAAACCCGACGCTGACCTGGGCCAGCGTGGCCTCGCCTATCTGTTGTCCATTGACGAATACCCCGCCCTTGCCACCGGCCCCGCCAACGATGAAGGCTCCCTCGCCGACCGTTGGAAATATCGCGTAGCCGTAGCTGTGGTGAAAGAACACGGCACTCTTGCCTGCATGCTTGAAGATGGCAACCGTGTCTGCGTACTTCTCCGCCGACGGTTCCGCTCGCACTGCAGTTGACATACAGACGGTCAATGCCGCCGCCGCTGTAAAGGCACTCATTAGGTTTTTCATAGTGCCGATACGTTAGACGCGGTCGCGCCCATGGTATGTAGGAGACGGGACTCAGATCTGCCCGGACGATTCCCACATCCCGCGGGCGCCGGGAGCCGCCCGCGTGATGCACCGTTGGGGCCCGGCCCCGCGCGTCAGCCCTTCGCCAGGTTCTGCGCCGCGAATTCCCAGTTCGCGAGCTTGTCGATCAGTGCGTTGACGTAATCGATGCGCTTGTTCTGATAATCGAGGTAGTAGGCGTGTTCCCAGACATCGATGGTGAGAAGGGGCTTCAGACCTTGCGCGATCGGCGTCTCGGCATTGCCGGTCTTGACGATTTTCAGCTTGTCGCCATCGAGCACCAGCCAAGCCCAGCCGCTGCCGAATTGCTGCACGGCTGCGTTGGCCAACTCCTTCTTGCACGCATCGACGCCGCCGAACGCGGAATCCATCTTGGCCTTCAGGGCGGAGGGAGGCTCGCCGCCGCCCTTGGGCTTCAGGCTGTTCCAGTAAAAATCATGATTCCACGCCTGCGCGGCGTTGTTGAAGATACCGACCCGGTCCGCCTTGCCGGCGGTCGCGCGCACGATCTGATCGAGCGGCAAGTCAGCCAATTCCGTTCCCACGATCAGCTTGTTCGCGGTCTCCACATACGTCTTGTGGTGCTTTCCGTAATGAAAGCTGATGGTCTTCGCGGAAATGACGGGTTCGAGAGCGTTTTCCGCCCAGGGTAGCGCGGGAAGAGTCAAGGGTAAGGATGTGGATGCTGCAGTTGCCATGGATGCTCCTAGGGTGAGTGGTTGGGTTGAGTGGACGCTGGGAAGGTTCTAGACTTCCCGAGCGCCGGCGAAGTTCATTGATCTGGCCGTCTCGCGGTCGCCGCCGCGAGCGCCTACGTGCGCTAACGTCCGGTCTTGGTGCGCGCGACCGCCGCTCCGCGCCGTCGGGGCGCAACCGAGGCAGGACCGCGGTTGGAGTCCGCCTCCTCGCTGACATCCGGCCGCAGATCGTTCTTCTGAGGATGCGTCAGCGGCCGGCCGCTGTGGTCATACTTTTCCCGCTCATCGAATGTCTTTCTATTCGGCATGACGCTCTCCACCGGCGAGAAAGTGTCCGAGGCTAG
>JBEKWD010000381.1:0-3327 GCA_049513435.1 Steroidobacteraceae bacterium
AGTTGATGCTGCGGCGTTACGCGACGGTCCAGCGATCAAGATTGAGATCGGATGGCGCTGTAATCCGCCCGAGTTTTTTGCGAACGAAGATGTGACGGCTGATCTCTCTAAGATGAAGTGGCGTGAAACGTAATTGAGTACGATGTCTGCTCCGCGCGCATTGGATCATGGTTCGGATCTGTCAAGCGCGCTGCCCCGGGTGGAAAAGGAAGGTGCAAGATGGGTCTGATTTTGATCATTGTCGTGGTCGTTCTGCTGCTCGGCGGTGGCGGCGGGTATTACGGGTACAGCCGGTATGGTGGCTCTGGGCTCGGTGGCGCTTTGGGCTTGGTAGTGGTCATTCTTCTTGTGCTCTGGTTCTTCGGCGGCCTGCATATCCACCGCTGATCTGCGCGACGCGATCGAGACGGCACAAGGGCAACGCTTGTACCGCCGTCTCTGGCGGAATCGGCCGAGTTTGCAGCGCAGATCGCACTGCGCGGCAGCGCATCAGCCACGAGTTCGAACAGTCGAGACCCACCATGCCGCGCTGCGGCAGCTTTAACCTGAGGAAGCCCAGTTGCGAAAGATTGTGGTCATCACGGGTGCCGGAGCAGGCGTTGGCCGCGCGGTTGCTACGGAATTCGCTCGCAACGGCTGCGATGTCGCTCTTTTGTCCCGCGATCCTTCCAGACTGAAACGGGCAGCGGCTGAACTGGGGAAATTTGGCGTGCGCGCTCTGCCGATCCCAACCGATGTGGCGGACGCCAAAGCCGTAGACGCTGCGGCGGAGTGGGTCGAACGTGAGCTCGGTCCGATAGATGTCTGGGTGAACGTGGCCATGGCCACCGTCTTCGCACCCGTGCACAAACTCACACCTGAAGAGTTTCAGCGAGGTACCGCAGTGACGTATCTGGGGCAGGTCCACGGGACGATGGCAGCGCTCAGATATATGCGCCCTCGTAACCGCGGTTCCATCGTCAGCGTCGGCTCGGCCCTTGCCTATCGGTCGGTGCCTTTGCAATCGATTTACTGCGGCGCTAAGTTCGCCATCCGCGGCTTCTTGGATGCGCTGCGATCCGAGCTCTACCACGATAAGATCAAGATAACCCTGACTGCAGTCGATCTGCCAGCGATCAACACGCCGCAATTCGACTGGGCGCGGAACAAGATGGGGAAAAAGGCGCGGCCCGTGCCACCGATCTTCCAGCCAGAAGTCGCGGCGCGCGCGATTTACTTCGGCGCGTTCCACCCGCGCCGGCAAATCTGGGTGGGCTTCCCGACCGTGAAGGCAATCATCGCCAATCGCATCGCGCCGGGGCTGCTCGACCGCTATCTGGCGAAGTCCGGCTACACCGGTCAGCTCAGCGATCAGCCGTCGGATCCGGATGCTCCGGGGAACCTGTTCGAGCCGGTGACCGGTGCCTACGGGGCTCATGGTCGTTTCGATGATCAGGCACGCACGAAAAGCTGGGAGATGGTCGCCGGCCGCCATCCCAAGGCCGCATGGGTGGCAGCGTTGATCGGCGCGACCATCGTAGCCTACGTGCTGGTCACATGGCTGTGAGCTCAGGCGGATCTGGACGCTCGGCGTCGCGCTGGTTGCTGTAAATGGTGAACCGCATGTGCGATGCGCAGATGAACAGCCGAGACCGGTGGCGATCGCCGAAGGCCAGATTCGACACCGTAAAGAGCCCTTTGTTTCGTCCCAGCTTCGCGCCGTTCGGCGCGATGCAATGCACGCCACTGGCGGCACTGCTCCAGACATGTCCGTGCTGACCCACCCGGAAATCGTCGGCAAAGGTGAGGGGAGATCTTCTAAAGAGAATCCGGCACGGGACAATATTTGATCAATACAATAAGCAGATGGAGAGATTGGACGAATCAACCAAGCACCAATTAGATGCGCTGCGAAGATCTTTGAATCTCGAGCTTAAAGATAAAGCCGAACATCATGGTTGAACACGCAAAGCCTGCAGTTCGCAGGCGCAACTGGAGGCGCATTCACCATTCGCCGCTTTTCTGGGTTGGTCTTTTTTTGTGTTTGGGTGCGATCACGATCTACGTGGTGTCCGAAGACCTTTCTTGGCGGCCACGGCTAAGCGTCTTTAAATAGTCCAACACGTGTTTCACCCGCGTATAGGAAACCCGGCACACTGAAGCTATCTCTGACGCAACCGGCGAGACCAGTGACCGCCGACAGCAAAGCGAACGGCCACAGACTCGCAGAGCATGTCCCCTACAGTTGACGGCTACGCACTCATTTGCCCGTTTCGCAGAGCTTCTCCCAACGCCTTCACGCGCTGATATTTGAGCGCCCTCTTATAGCTGTCTTGGGACTTGCTCGTCGCCTTCGGTATAGCTCCGCGCCGCCAACGTTCCAGCGGCGGTCGCTTTACCTTTCAGAATCCACTCAAAGCTTACGGCGATGACTCCGCCCAACACTGGACCCACAACATAGATCCAGGTGGTCATCAGATCCCCGCGGATCAGGTCGGGGGCGAATGAACGTACTGGATTCATCGAGGCGCCACTGACCGGTGCCGCCCAAAGGCCGGCCAAAGCAATATAGCCGCCAACCGCTAGAGCGCCGTTAGAGCCGATATTACGAGCGCCCGAAGCGGTGCCGAGAATCGTGCTGACCAGACCAGTCGTCAATAATATTTCCATGATGAGCGCCTTGAAGTCACTTACGCCCTGACCGGGCGTCGTCGCGCCGAGTAATCCGATCGTGCCGAACATCGCGCGCAACAATGCCGCCGCCGCGATGCCGCCGGCAAGCTGCGCCCCGATATATCCCGGCACCCGGCCCCACGGGAAATTGCGCCGCGCCGCGAACGCCAACGTGACCGCCGGATTGAGATGGGCACCGCCGACCGCGCCCATGAAATAGATGATCGCCATAACCATGATGCCCGGTGCGATTACTTTCATGCTCAAGGTAATCGCACCGCCGCTCTGGGCGCTGACAACTTCGGCTCCAGCCGCGACGACGACGAGGAGGAAGGTGCCCCAGCTTTCCGCGAAAAGGCGTCGCCATTCGTGCGCGGAATCTAGGAAGTCGGGCGTCGGGGAGCCGCGCAACATACGCTGCTCCGGGGTCGATTCCGCTCGCTCAGCATGAGTGGATGCCATGATTGCCCCCTGAGATTAATGACGTCTATCTGATCAGACGATCTTGCAAGGAATCATGGCATCCTCATCGAATGTATAGACCGCGCATAGGCGATGATAGCCGTCGGCGATAATAAGCTTGCCGCGGTCTTTGTCTCGACACAGCAAGAGAGGAGATAGCGCTTCATTAAGGATGATTAGGGTTCGATCTTTTTCCACGTGGCTATTGCTGAC
>JBEKWD010000382.1:0-3295 GCA_049513435.1 Steroidobacteraceae bacterium
CTGGCGTGCACCGAGCGTACGCAACAGCGCCTGCAGTTTGCTCTGCAGGCCCTCACAGGAGTACGTCGAGGTGAAGCCCAGAAAAGTGAAGTCGATCTGATGCGAGCTCCAGCTGCCCGAGTCAGCATGCACCGCCCCGCCCAGAGCGCTCAGCGCAGCGATCAAGGTCGCGCTGGCGCACCGGGCGATGCGAGCGCTGTCAAAGGACACGGGAGACCCGAGCCAACGCCGCCGCCAGATCCGCGCGCAGATCCTCGAGGGCCTCGATGCCGACCGACAGGCGCAGCAGCCCGTCGGTGAGCCCCGCCGCGCGTCGCGCCGACTCCTGCATGGCCGCGTGCGTCATCGAGGCCGGATGCGCCACGAGGCTCTCAACCCCGCCGAGCGACTCGGCCAGTGAGAAGAACTGCAGGCCGTCGAGAAACGCCTTGACGGCGGGAATACCACCGCGCAATTCGAAGCTCACGATCGCGCCGAAGCCGGACTGCTGGCGCAAGGCGAGTGCGTGGCCTGGGTCGCTCGCCAGTCCCGGATAGTAGACGCAGCTGACCTCGCGCTGACCGGTGAGCCACTGCGCCAGGGCCTCGGCATTGCGACCATGCACATCGAGGCGCGCGTGCAGGGTGCGCAGGCCTCGCAGTGTCAGATAGGCGTCAAACGCCGAGCCGGTCAGGCCGAGGCAATTCGCCCACCAGGCCAGCGGCTCGAGCTGCTCGCTACGCGCGGCGATCACCGCGCCGCCGACCACATCGCTATGGCCATTGATGTATTTGGTCGTGGAATGCACCACCAGGTCGGCGCCCAGCCGCAACGGCTGCTGCCACACCGGCGACAGAAAGGTGTTGTCCACCACGACCAGGGCGCCGGCTGCCTTGCCGAGGGCCGCGGCCGCGGCGATATCGGTCAGGCGCAATAACGGATTACTGGGTGTCTCAATCCACAACAACGCGGTGGGCCGGGACAGCGCGGTGCGCAGGGCCGCGGCGTCCGAGAAGTTCGCGAATTCGACCTGCAGATCCCCGCGCCGATCGAGCGCCTCAAACAGCCGGTAGGTGCCACCGTAGCAATCGTGCGGCGCAAGCACGCGTGCCCCCGATGACAGAATCTGCGTGCACAGAGTCACCGCTCCCATGCCCGAGCCCGTGATCACGGCGCCCACCCCGCCCTCCAGATCGGCCAGCGCCGCGCTGAGCAGATCGCGCGTGGGATTGCCCGAGCGCGAATAATCGTAGGCGCGCTTGTCGCCGTAGCCTCGAAACGCGTAGGTCGCGCTCAAATGAATCGGCGGCACGACCGCGCCGGTACGATCGTCGCTCTCCAGACCGGCGCGCACAGCGCGCGTTATGAAATCGGCAGACTCACTCACCAGGGCTCTCCGTACAGGCACTCGAAAATGGGCCGCAATGCGCTACTCTCGCGCAGAAACGCGTCATGACCGTAGCGCGAGGATATCTCGCACAGTCGCGCGCGCGGCAGGCGTGCGGCCAAGGCGCGCATGTCGGCGATCGGCACGAGCTGATCCTCGAGCACCGCCACCGCCGTGGTCGGCACGCCGATGCGCCGCGCATCAACCGCATGCAGGTCGATGGATTCGGACAAACACAGGAAGGCTTCGGGCAGATAGCGCGCGGCATAGTCGCGGCCGCGACTCAGCAAATACTCCTCGACCGGGAACACGAATCGACCCTGCTCGAGGCGCGGGGGCTGAGCGAAGCGCTCGGCAAATTCCTGCGGGCTGCGGTAGGTCGCCATCGCCAGTGCGCGCGCCAGTTCGAGGCCTTCGGCCGGCCGACCCAGTTGCAGTGCGAAGCGCACGATGCGCCGCTGCACGCTACGCCAGGCGGTTGCCATGGGATGCGTGTGCTCGGCGGCGCTGATGATCAGTAATTGCTCGACCCGTTCCGGATAACGCTCGGCGAAGGCCAATGCCACCATGCCGCCGTAGGAAGCACCCACGATAGCGCGCAGCGCGCCGATATGAAGATGATCGAGCAGCAGGCGCAGCGCCTCGGCCTGATCGTAGCTCGATATGCTCGCAAACTCGCCGCCGGCGACCGGTCCGCTCGACTCCCCGCTCGCGCCCACATAATCGACGCCGAGCACGCGGACACGATCGCTGTCGAGCGCCGCGGCCGGTCCGGCGAGCTCAGGCCACCAGCCCGCGCGCGCTTGCTGCGGATCAAATACGCGCCGATGCGCCGAGATGCCGCCCAGGGCCAGCACCACGGGCGCGCCAGCGCGGCCGGCCAGACGCCAGCCGAGCCGCAACGGCTCGATGCTGCCGCCATGATGCAGCGGAAATCGCGGGCCCCAATGCAGTACGTCCTCGATCGCGCTCGCGCCAGAGCGATCGGACTCAGAGCTCAGATCAGGGTGTGAGGCCAGGTTCAAGCCGTACTCCGCATACGTCAGTCATGCCCATCGTGGCACTCCTGCGGATCGGCATCAGGGCGGCGGCTTGGCGGCAATGCCGCCTGGCAAAGCACAGATCGCCCGGCCCTCATCTATCGGCCGCACCCCAAAGGCGCGTCACCGCAGGAGTTGGCACCATGTCGGCATTCCGACGGTTGCCCCGGCGTCTAAGGGCCTTTCCCTCAGCCGGTCTCGATGAGTGGCTGGAAGTCTAGGGTCCCGCGCGGCCGCGGGTCAAGCCTCCCCGCGTGCGCTTCCGCGCGCGCTCACCGCACACCGCACCTAAGGCCCAAACTGTGCGGCCGCTGCGCTTGCTCATTGTGTAATAATACGATAACGTACTAATGCATTAGTACGAGACGCAGACGCACTTCCGCAACCGATGAAATCCCACCGGCAACTGTCCGCGCGCCAGGAAGCTCTGGCCGAGCGCAACCTGGTCACGGCCATTCTGACGCTGCGCAGCGTCGAGGAGTGCCGGGCATTCCTGCGCGACCTGTGTACGCCGGCTGAATTGCAGGCGATGGCCGATCGCTGGTCGGTGGTCGAATGCCTGCGCCGCGGCCTGCCCTACCGCGAGGTGCACCGTCAGACCGGCGTGAGCGTCACGACGATCGGGCGCGTCGCGCGCTATCTGGCCTCGGGCCATGGCGGCTACGCGCTCGCCGCGCAGCGCGTGGACGGCACAGCGCATGGATAAGCCGACCCGCATCAAGCTCGCGGTGCAGAAGTCCGGCCGCCTGACCGAGCCATCCCTCGATCTGCTCACGCGCTGCGGCCTGAAACTGGCGCGCGGCAAGGATCAGCTCATGGGCTTCGGCGAGAACATGCCGCTGGATGTGCTGTTCGTGCGCGATGACGATATCCCGGATCTGGTGCAGGA
>JBEKWD010000383.1:0-3284 GCA_049513435.1 Steroidobacteraceae bacterium
CCCCACGGCGGGCTGGTGTTGCAAAGATCGAGATCAGGTTTTCTCTCAATAGTAAGTTCCCCTACGTGCATGACCGATTCGCTATCATCGACAGCGAGCTTTGGCATTTTGGGGCCACGGTGGGAGGACTCCACAACCTCGTAAACGCTGCCACACGAGGCTGGGATGCTGAGGCGCACGAAGCGGTACGGTTCTTTAACGACGCCTGGGATGGTGATGGGGATGCTTAGCGAGGAGGCTACACTGGTTGAATGGCCACAAGAGCGTCGGCATCGTCTGAGTAACCCGGTCCGCGTCTCGCATCGTCTCGCGGATATCCCCTCTGACCTGCTCCGCGAGGTAGAAGGGACTGATTCTTTCAAGGCCTTGATTCAGGCCATGATAGACGCATTCAACGACAAGGCCGATCCAGGCACTAAAATCGTCGAACTCTCGACGCGCGTCGATCAACCGGATGCGTTTCGCGACTATGACGAGACCGTGCGCCAGGTAGTGCTCGCCCTCGCAGCTCGTGAGGCTCTTCGAAGGACCCCCACGCGCGAGATGTGGGAATTCCTGTGGTCCTTAGCCTGGCATTCCGGCCCGCTCGAAATATTCCTGCCCCAAGTAGTCATCGCCGCTGCGAGCGAAGTCGCATTCAGAAACCAGTTCTTTGTAGTTGCTCGCGGTGTCGTGGAAGAAGCCGCGCAGAATCCGGGACGCCGCGCCATCGCGCGAGAAAGAGGAATTGGCGCGAATCATAGGGAGCATTGGCAAGAGCATCCGCAACTTTCAGATCTCCTGCGCGGGAATTTCGGGCACACCTTCCACGCGGTCGGCCGCGACGATGATCATGTCTTGTCGATCGTTGCCGAGATCGACGTGTCAGAGTTTGTCCGGCTGCTCGTCCTATACGATTACCCCGATCCCGTAGCTCACGCGCTTGTCTGGTGCGGTGCGCAGTGGCGATTTGAACGCTGGAGAGCTGTGGCTTCGGCGGTGCCGGTAGCTTTTGACGAACGTTCGGTTTGGAATGGGTCTCTGATCTTACCGCTCCTGCTAGCGATCGCGCGAGATCAGTTCCAGTTCGGGCTGGGCCGCAGCCCTGACCCGATGGAGGTTTCAGAGACAACCGCCGATATCAAGAGGCTCGCCGCCGAGGTGGCGAAGACCATCGCGGCGCGTCCGGATGCCATCGGATGCATGACGCGTTGGGGTAACTGGCTGGTCCGCGCTGCGATCCATGCCGTGTCGGCTAATCCGTTTCCGTATCCGGTTGATGCCGCTTCGCGGGGCTTCGTCGATGACGCACTACTTAACGCTCTCATCGTCGAGATTCCTGCTGACCGATGGAGCCCAGAGCCAACCCCAGACGCGGAAACTTGGGAGCGTTGGTGTCAGCTCGCGGTGGGCACTCTGGCCGCACTTGCGGGGAAAGCATTGATGCCTTCTCCGGCAGGCTTCCTCGACGAATGGCACATCTCTCCTGACGGGTGGCCGACGCAGCGTGGCCAGAAACTCAAACTTCACGCCTCTCCTTTTGAGATGGCCGGACCAAGAGCCGACGGGTATGGAGAGCGCCTTCTCGCTTTGCCGATAATCGAGCTTGAACCAGCCGACGCAGGATGGAAACGGTTTTGGGACGCGACGGCAACGCTGCGCGAAATTGTCGAGTTTGGAGACGCTGACGAGGCCAATGGCGGTGGTTGGCAAGGGAGAACGGACGCCGCCCGTCTCCTCATGCTTCAGTTCAGCATCGGTTTGATGATGATGGATCACCTAATCGGGCCGCAGCGATCACTGGGTTATGATCGTCTAACTGTCCTTGAGAGACTGCTTCCCCGCCTCGACGATGCCGTCCGCGAAATGACAGCCATCGACCAGTTGAACGGGAGGTTTTGGTCGGAGGCTGTCAGACATCTCACGATCCGGAGGGCGAAATGGCTTTCCGGTCCTGCGGCGCCCCAGGGGATTGCACTCAGCGCTGAGGCGAAGCCGACCTTGGCGGACTTCATCCGCACTCTTGCAGGCGACACCGAGAACCTGTTGGCCCTGGCTCACATTTCACAGCAGAATGGCGTCGATAAAGCCGTCCTCGCCGCCGCATTCAACGCGGCCCAAGTGGACATTAAAGCTGAGATTGCCATCGCTGAGCATTTGCTAGCGATCTCGCCACGGGCAATTGGTCTCGACGAAGCGCAGCTCGAAGCCGCACGGGAGATCGCGCAGTACACGTCCCACCAATAACTCCGCTCTGCAATACCGATAGTTGGAGGGGCGCGGCCCGGGATGAAATAGGCCAGACCTGTTCCTCGCTTACCTGACGCTTACCCAGCACAATCTCGTCAAGCGCCAATCGGGCCTAGGTTACTGGCGCGCCATTCAGAATAAAACTGCGAACTCATATGTAATTGAAATTGCTATATAATTTTTGAAAAATCGATACCGTTAGGAGCACCACCTCCCCTGCGACGTCCCCCAACTCGGCGAATAGGCGGCGCAAAACGCGTCTGCGGCCCACTCATATCCGCCCAGCGTCCCTGAGCACCGCGATCGTCCGCAATGCGATATCGCGTATCAATCCGATCTCGGTCATATCCCGCCCGTCGGCGAGCGCTTTTGCAACGATCGCGAGTTCGCGCCAGCATAAGTCGGCCTCCGGCGGAGCCTCGCGCATCCATAGGGCCGTGCGCAAAACAATGTCAGCCCACCTATCACGATGTCGCGCAATGACGCTCTGCAATAGGTAGGTAGCAAGTTTGGCGCGATCACGGCCGCGGGCGCGCTCCACCGCTTGAGCGGCCTGCGGGTCGTCCTCGAACCAGGATTGTGCGACGGCCTCCAGCTCGGCAAGTTCGTTGCTCTTCCGCAGCGCCGATGCGAGCGTGGCGGACTCACACATCGCCTTGGGGACCTCGGCGATCAGCCCGGCGAGCGTTTCACCAAAGGCCATGCGCGCGGGTTGCCAATCGGCACCGCCGATCGTTTCGGCGACCTGGAGCAGGCCGAACGGTGGCGCTTCCCGTTTCTCAATACTGAGCGCCAGTTCGTGCGCCACGATGCGATCGAAATATGATGGGGATACGGCAAGCGTAGGGGTATCCATCCCGGCGGCGGCGAGACCCATCTCGATCTGGCGGCGCGATTCCGGTTCGCCACTCCAGGCATCCGCAATCCCGCCTTTGGTCAGGACCGAAGATATCCGCTTTTTCCGTCCGGCCGGGGATATCAGCAGGAATCCCTGTGCTGTAGCACCATCGACGGCGGTCGCAACGATTGCCTCGATGCTGCCAGCGCCCCATGGC
>JBEKWD010000384.1:0-4489 GCA_049513435.1 Steroidobacteraceae bacterium
CCCGCTGGCTCAAGCGGCCCAGGCGCAGGAACTCAGCGAGCAAGGCCACACGGAAGGCAAGATCGTTCTGATCGTAGATGAAACGAAAGCCAACCGGAGATAACCGCGCCGACTCTCGCGGGCAGAACCGTCAATAAGCCCGTCTGGGCTTCGATCGTAGATTGCGCTTCAGCTGCTCGTGTAACATCCTAATATAAGGGAGCGGATAAGCCACAAATGCGGCTCCCATGGCAGAGGGGAAGTCATGAAAGATCTGATCCGCTCCCGAAATTTCCTGATCGGCGCCGGTTTCGTGCTGAGCCTGGCGGCGCTGGTGGCCTGCCAAACCATGCTGGATCACGGCAGCGCAGCTCAGGCGCAGAGCCAGCAAGCCCCTCGATATGTGGTGGACCCGCTCTGGCCCAAGCCCTTGCCCAACCATTGGGTTCTGGGCATGACGATTGGCGTGGCGGTGGACGCGGACGATCATATCTGGATCATCCATCGCGGCGCACCGACGCTTAGCGTTCACGAAAAGCAGATTGATAACAATGCTGGCGACTGCTGCACCGCTGCACCGCCAGTTCTGGAGTTCGACCAGGCCGGCAATCTGTTGCGTCACTGGGGTGGGCCTGGACCGGGCTATGAATGGCCGGACTCAAATCACGGGATTTTCATCGACTATAAGGGCAACGTTTGGATCGGCGGCAATGGGGGGCCGGACTCCGAAATCTTGAAATTCACGAAAGATGGCAAATTCCTGCTGCAAGTGGGCAAGAAGGGCGCACGCCGGGTAGCGGGAGCGGCTGCGGGGAGCGGTGAAGGGGCGGCTGCGGGGTTTGCCGGCGGCAGCAACGATCTTCTGAATTTTGGGCGTGCCGCCAAGATATTTGTGGATCCGAAGGAAAACGAGGCTTACATCGCCGATGGCTATCTAAACAAGCGCGTCGCAGTGCTTGATGCCGATACCGGCAAGATGAAGCGGTATTGGGGCGCATATGGCCACAAGCCGGATGACACGCCAATGCCGCCTTACGATCCATCCCAACCCCCGGCACAGCAGTTCCGCAGCCCGGTGCATTGTGCCGACATGTCAGTGGATCGGCTGATTTACGCTTGCGATCGTGCCAACGACCGCTTGCAGGTGTTCACGCCCGATGGCGTGTTTGTCAAAGAAGCCTACTACCACACGAACACCAAGGAGAACGGATCGGTCTGGGACATCGCCTTCTCCAAGGACCCCGAACAAAAGTACATCTTCATGGCTGATGGCGTGAACGACAAGGTGCGCATCATCGACCGGCAATCGCTCAAGGAGCTGACGAACTTCGGCGACGGCGGCCGCCAGCCTGGTGAATTCCACGCGGTACATAGCATCGCAATCGATCACGAGGGCAACCTCTACACGACAGAAACGTATGAAGGTAAGCGCGTTCAGCGTTTCCTGCTTAAAGGCATGGCACCGGTGACCAAGATGGATCAGGGCGTGCCCTGGCCCGTCAGCAACTGACGAGCATGGCAGCGCTGCGCTGGCCCGGTTTGCTGCTGGCGGCCATGATGCTGCTGACGGCGCCGGTGCGCGCCCACGACATTCCCATCGACGCGGTGGTGCGGATGTTCGTCAAACCGCAGGGCCAGGTGCTGCGGGTGCTGGTGCGCATGCCGCTCAAGTCCACCACCGAGGACATGGAATATCCGCGTCGCGAGCGCGATTTCGTCGACCTGGCCAAAGTCGAACCGTTCCTGCGCGATGCCGCCGAGGTCGCGTTGCTGAACAGTCTGGACGTCTATGAGGATGGCAGGGTGTTGCCGAAGCCGCGCATCGCCTCGGTGCGCATGTCGCTGGAATCTGATCCCTCCTTCTATGATTACAATAGTGCGTTGGCGCATGTGCTGGGTCCGCCGCTACCCGACAGCGAAACGCTGTACTGGGAGCAGGGCGTGCTGGACGTGCTGTTCGAATACCCCATCCGTTCCGAGCGCTCCTACTTCTCCTTGCATGCCGCATTCAACCGGCTCGCGCTACACGAGGTCACGACGGTCCAATTTCTGGCGCCGGGCGGCGTCTCCCGCGCCTTGGAACTCGAAGGCGATGCGGGCCTGGTGCATCTGGATCCCAGCTGGTTCCATGCGGCCGGTCGCTTCGTCATCATGGGCTTCAACCACATCCTGGACGGCACCGACCATCTGCTGTTTCTGCTTTGCCTGGTGATCCCTTATCGCCAGGTGCGGCCGTTGATCCCGATCATTACCGCCTTCACGGTGGCTCATTCCATCACGCTGATCGCCTCTACCTACCATTACGTACCCGACGTGCTGTGGTTTCCGCCCCTGATCGAGACCCTGATCGCGATGTCCATCTTCTACATGGCGCTGGAAAACATCGTGGTGCAGCGCCCGTCGCATCGCTGGATCATCACTTTCTGCTTCGGGCTCGTGCACGGCTTCGGGTTCTCCTTCGGTTTGCAGCAATCTTTGCAATTCGCAGGCTCGCACCTCCTGACTTCGCTGCTTTCCTTCAACGTGGGCGTAGAATTGGGTCAACTGCTGGTGCTATGCCTGTTCGTGCCAGCGCTCAATCTACTGTTCCGGTATGTGATGCCCGAACGCATGGGTATTATTATTATCTCGGCGATTGTCGCTCATCAGGCATGGCACTGGATGGTCGAGCGCTTCGCTGTGCTTGAGCGCTTTCCCAGGCCTAGCATCACGGCTGCCGGCGTGCGCAGCGCGCTGGGCTGGCTGTCCGCCGCGGTGGTGATGGCGGCGCTGCTGTGGCTGACTTCGATTGCTATTAAGGGTTGGACGGGGTCGGAACAACAAGAGACACCCAAATCGTACTGACGTCTTTAGGTGCTCGATTCGAATGCAAAAGGGGGTAGCGGTGATAAAAGAATTGATCGGAGCAATGCTCGCTCCCAGGGCGAAGGCCGGCGCGTATGTGCTGACTACGTTGGCGCTTAGCGCAGCTCTGATAGCCGGCAGTGCGCTGGCCGCAGGAGCCGAGGATGGGGCCAACGTGGAATGGCCGACCTATGCGGGCAACTGGGATGCCAGCAAGTACAGGCCACTCGATCAGATCAATGCCTCGAACTTCAATCAGCTCGAGGTAGTCTGGCGCTTCAAGACCGATCACATCGGCAATCGGCCCGAGTTCAAGCTCGAGGGCACCCCGCTGGAAATCGGCGGCGTCATCTATGCCACGGCCGGCTCGCGCCGCGGCGTGATCGCGCTGGACGCCAGCAACGGCGAGCTGCTGTGGGTCCACGGGGAACATGAAGGGGCGCGCGGCGCGGCGCGCGTGCTGTACGTCACGCCCGGCTATTTCCTCATCGCTCTGGATGCCAGGACCGGTCAGCGCGTGAGTTCCTTTGGCGACAACGGCGCGGTGGATCTGAAGGCCGATGATGATCAGAAGATCGCGCCTGATCTGACTACCGGGGAGATCGGCTGGCAGTCCGCGCCGACGATCAGCGGGGATCGGGTACTGATCGGCTCGGCATTTCGCGAGGGCTTCACGCCCACCAGCTACAACAATAACAAGGGGTCGGCGCGCGCCTATGATGTGCGCACGGGTCGCAAACTCTGGGAATTTCACACGATCCCGAAAAAGGGTGAACCCGGCTACGAGACATGGCTCAACGGCTCGGCCGAGCACACCGGCAACACCGGCGTGTGGACTGAAATCAGCGCCGATCCACAGCTCGGCTTGGCCTATCTACCGGTCGAATCGCCGACTTCGGATTTTTACGGTGGCAAGCGGCCTGGCAACGGCCTCTATGGCAATAGTCTGGTTGCCGTCGATCTGGATACCGGCAAGGTGAAATGGTACTACCAGCTCATTCATCATGAGATCTGGGACTACGACATCGCCTCCGCACCGCTGCTGATGGATATCACGGTCAACGGCAAGCCGATCAAGGCGGTTGCCGAGCCCACCAAGCAGGGTTTTCTGTTCGTGCTCGATCGCGTGACCGGCAAGCCGATCTGGCCGATACCGGAGAAGCCGGTGCCGCGCGGCAAGGTACCGGGCGAATGGTATGCGCCCACGCAGCCCATCCCAAGCAAGCCGCCCGCGTACGCGCGCACCGGAGTCACGCCGGACGAGCTGATCGACTTCACGCCGGAAATGCACGCGCAGGCATTGGAGCTGGTGAAGAACTATCAGCTCGGGCCCATCTACACACCACCCGTACTCAGTGAGCAGCCCGGGCCGCTCGGAACGCTGATGCTGGGACCGGCCGATGGCGGCACCAACTGGCCAGGCGGCTCGTTCAACCCGGAGACTCACACGGCTTATCTCTACGCCTGCAACGCCTGCCTGATTCCTATCGGCCTGGTACCGCCGCCCGAAGGCTTCTCGGACCTGCCCTACGTCGTAGGCCGAGCCGGGCGCAGAGTCACCATGATCAACGCATCCGGAGCGAACCAGGGCGCGGATGCCCCACTGACGACAGCACGGCCGGCACCGGTCGAGAGCGACGATGATCGGCCGCTGAGCGTCGCGGGT
>JBEKWD010000385.1:0-3275 GCA_049513435.1 Steroidobacteraceae bacterium
AATGAGCACTTGAGTTTCGGCACCATGTATGCCTTTCCTTCGACGCCCGATCTGGCAGGTTTCGAAGCGCGCGTTGTATCGACCGCGCTGGCCGCCCATACCTTGATGCTGGGCCTGGAGGCACAGGATAACTATGACGTTGGCCAGTCGCAGATCGTTGTTGCGAACCCTGCGCTGGATGTCTACGTCCCTGGCACCAGCTATCGGATAGGCCTGTATGGCCAGGATGAATGGCGCCTGTCGCACGCGCTTGCCGCGACGCTGGGATTCAGGGTAGATCATAACGACACAACTGGAACAAACATTAGTCCGCGCGTGGCACTCATCTGGCAGGCGACGCCCGAGACCACGGCCAAGGCGCTCTATGGCGTTGCACACCGCGCCCCAAACGCCTTCGAAGACCTTGCCGGCTTTGAGCCGAATGCGCCCTCGCTGGGACTCAGCGGCGAGACCATCGACACACTCGAATTCGACCTGGACCAACGGGTCGGCCGAGATCTGGCGCTGCGTGCTTCGGTCTACCAATGGACTCTTCACAATCTCATTCTGGAAAACGACACGACGCAGGTCTACCAAAACGAGCAGCCCGTCGACACGCGCGGCATCGAGCTCTCGATGGACAAGACGTGGGATTTTGGCGCCCGCCTGCGCGACAGCGTGTCGATCCAAGATGCCGACTATCGCAGCGGCTCCGCGGTCGTCAACTCGCCCAAGGTCCTGGGCAAACTCAATTTCTCCAGTCCCCTGCCGATCCGCGGCGTGCGTGCGGGCTACGAACTGCGCTATGACAGCTCGCGCTTGACCGTGAATGGCACGACCCTGGGAGGCTATACCCTATCAAACCTGTTTGTGAGCACCGAGTCGCTGGTCAAGGGGCTCGAACTCTCGCTGGGTATCGGCAATCTATTTAACAAGCACTATGCGCAGCCCGCCTCTGCCAACCACTGGCAGGACTCACTCGAGCAGGACGGCCGCAGCGTGCGCTCCGACGTGCACTACGCGTTCTGAAAGCCGTGTCAGCCCAACCCCTTTGCGCCAATGAATGCCGCGCCGCCACGACGAGGTCCCAGCGTAAGCTGCTGCTTGCGGTCACGCTCACGCTGCTCTTGGCTATTCCGGGTACCGCCAAGTCCTTCACGCTGGATCAATTGCTCGACATGCCCATCGAGCGGCTGCTGCGACTAGAGATCACCTCGACGCAGGCCGTGGAGCATCGCGATGCGACGTAACGCCCCCATGGCCGCATGGTGTCTTGGCCTGGCGCTCATCGGGTTCGCACCGACGGCCCTGAGCGATGACCTGCCCGAGTATCGCCTCAAGGCCGCATTTCTCTACAACTTCGCCCTCTTCACGGAATGGCCCACCGACGTCGGCTCAACGCTGAATCTTTGCGTATACGGCAAGGATCCGTTCGGTGAAGAACTCGATGGGCTGCAGGGCAAAGCAGTCGGCGATCGTCGCTTGGCGGTACGCCGCATCAGCAGTATTGAGGCACTGAGCGCTTGCCAAATTGTATTCGTCGCCGTCCCATCGGCCGACGGCATCTCGCGCGTACTGTCCGCCCTGCGCGGCGCCACCGTGCTGATCATCGCGGACGTGCCCGGTGCGGCCAAACAAGGCGTCGCGCTCAACATGAGCGTGGTGAATAACAAGATCACCTTTGAAGCTAACCTCACGGCTGCGCGAGCGGCGAATGTCAAACTCAGCTCGAAGCTGTTGAGCCTGGCGACCGAGGTGATCCAATGATCGGGCGTGACCGGCTGCCACGCAGCATCACGATCGGTGCGCGTCTGCGCCGCACCAATCGGATCACCTTGAGTGTAGCCATCGCGATTGTCGCGGCGATCATCATTGCCAGCAGTTTCACGCTCGGGCTCTTCAGTCTCGCCAACACCACCCAGGCTCAGGCCAAGATGCTGGCCGAGAGCGCCGCCGCGCCTCTGATATTTCAGGATGAGAGCGCGGCACAGGAGCTGCTGCAGACGCTGCGCAATGCGCCGAACGTCCACGTCGCGGCCCTGTACACGCAGCAGCAGCACCTGTTCGCCTCCTACCGCAGCGAACCACAAGCGCTAGTGCCTCCGGCACTTGAGGCCTCATCCGCCAGCGTCTCGATCACGTTGACTCACATCGACATTTTGCAGCCGGTTCTGTTTCACGGCGTATTCTCCGGAAGCCTGTATCTGCGTATTGACATCGCCGGACTCTACCGGCAACTGGCCTCGCAGATGCTTGTCACGCTCCTTGCGATAGCCATAGCGTTCATCGTCAGCAGTTTGATGCTACGACGGCTGAATCTCTCAGTGCTGCGGCCGCTGTCGAAATTGACCGAGCTGACGGATCGGGTCTCCGGCTCGGCCGATTTCCGTGGGCGAGCAGCCTCCAGCGACATCACAGAGCTCGACGCACTCGCCCGGGGCTTCAACGGCATGCTCGAGAACATCGAGGAACGCGATGCCAACCTGGCAGCACAGCGCGATCATCTCGAGGATCAAGTCGCGGCGCGTACCGCCGATCTGCGGCATGCCAAAGAGATCGCAGAGGCTGCGAGTCGGGCAAAGAGCGAATTTCTAGCGACCATGAGCCACGAGATTCGTACGCCATTGAATGGAGTGCTCGGGATGAACGAGCTGCTTTTGGCCAGCGATCTCACGCCCCGGCAGCGAGAGTGGACCGTAGCCGTTCAGACCTCAGGCGAGCATCTGCTGCGCGTCATCAACGACATCCTCGATTTCTCCAAGATTGAGTCCGGGAGCATGACGCTTGAGTCCGTCCCCTTCAGCCTCGTCGATCTGGTCGAGGAGACCCTTGCGATGTTCGCCTACTCTGCCGAAAAGAAAGGCCTTGAGCTTGCGGCACAGTTCACGCCGCTTGACTCCGCACTGCCGGGCGTACGCGGCGACCCGCTGCGCCTGCGCCAGATCCTGGCCAATCTGATTGGCAATGCGATCAAGTTCACCGAGCACGGCGAAGTCGTCGTGCGCCTGCGGCTGGAGAGTGAGACCGACACCGATGTCGCACTGAACCTGTCCGTGGAGGACACAGGCGTCGGCATTGCAACGGATACGCTCGATAGAATCTTCCAGCATTTTTCGCAAGCCGATGGCTCGACCACCCGCCGCTACGGCGGTACCGGCCTCGGTCTGGCCATATCCCGCCGCCTACTGACTTTAATGGGCGGCACGATTCGCGTGGAGAGCACCGTGGGGCATGGCTCGCGATTTATCGTCGGGCTGCACCTGCCGAAAGCACGAACCTTGCCGCGGGAACTCCTG
>JBEKWD010000386.1:0-3275 GCA_049513435.1 Steroidobacteraceae bacterium
CATCAATCCCGCGGTCGCCTCACTGCTGGGCGTGGCGATCCTGCACGAGCACCTGGGCGTGAGCGGCCTGATCGGACTCGCGCTCATCCTGTCGGGCTCCTGGTTCGCGACTCGCGGCGCACTGGCGGTGAGCGGGGCCAGCGGCGAGGCTCCAGCCGTCGGCAACTGAAGGATCGGTGTACCGGGGGCGCGCACCAAGTGCGGGCGCAATCCCGCCGCAGGGCACTGGCGGGGTGCGCTCATCTGGCACGATCCGCGCATTTTCAAGCTCATAGTCGCGGCACAACGCTTGCAACCCACCCCGGTATTACCGAACAGGACTTTCGTAATATCCGCCCGCGGGAGGACTCCATGCCTTCAATAGGACCAGGGCCTTCAATAGGACCAGGCATCGTGCGCGCGCTGCTGTTGTGCGTGGCCCTGCTCGCTGCGCGAGCGGCCGGCGCCGCCTCGATGAGCCTTGGCTATAGCGACTGGCCAGGCTGGGTAGCCTGGCAGGTGGCGATCGACAAGGGTTGGCTCAAGGAAGCCGGGCTCGATATCAATTTCAATTGGTTCGACTACTCGGCATCGATGGATGCCTTCGCGGCCGGCAAGATTGACGGTGATTTCGTCACCAACGGGGATGCGCTCGTGACCGGCGCGGGTGGGGCGCGCAATCTGATGATCATGGCCACCGACTACTCCAACGGCAACGACATGATCGTCGCGCGGCCGGGCATCAAGACGATCCAGGAGCTCAAGGGCAAGAAGATCGGGATCGAAATCGGACTGGTCGAGCATCTGCTGCTGCTCGATGGGCTCAAGAAGGCCGGGATGACGCAAAGCGATGTGACGCTGGTGAATTCGAAGACCAACGAGACCCCGCAGGTGCTCGCCTCCGGTCAGGTCGACGCCATCGGGGCCTGGCAGCCGAATTCCGGCATGGCGATGAAAGCCGTGCCCGGCGCGCGTCCGGTCTACACCTCCGCACAGGCTCCGGGCCTCATTTACGACGTGCTGATGGTGAGTCCCGCGAGCCTGGCGGCGCATCGCGCCGAATACCTGAAGCTGATCCATGTCTGGGATCGCGTCGTCAAGTACATCAACGATCCGGCGACGCAGCCCGACGCGGTGAGCATCATGGCGGCGCGCGTGGGTTTGACGCCGGCGCAATACCTGCCCTTGCTCGCCGGCACGCATCTGCTCGACGTCGCGGCGGGCAAGAAGGTGTTCATCAAGGCCGAGGGCCTCGGCTCGCTCTATGGCTCATCGAGCATCGTGGATGACTTCAACGTCAGAAATGCGGTGTACAAGCAGCCGCAGAACATCGATGCATGCATCGTTCCGACATTGATTGCGGCGCAGCCCTGAGCATGTACAGCAGCGACAAGATTCAACAGACGCAGCAGCATCTGGCCGAACGCGGTGTGCGCTATTGCATCGGCGCCTTTGTTGATATCCACGGTGTGCCCAAGGCGAAGGTCGTGCCGCTCGCGCATCTGCCGCAGATGGCGTCCGGCTCAGAGCGCTACACGGGCTACGCGCTGGATGGTCTGGGCCAGGCGCCCAACGACGATGAGATCACCTCGGTGCCCGATCTGGACCGTATCGTGCAATTGCCCTGGGAGCCGAAGATCGCCTGGATGCCCGCCGATAATTACTTTCAGGGCAAGCCTTATGCGCTCAACACGCGCGTCGCGCTCAAGGCGATGCTCGCGCAGGCCGCGCAGTTCGGATTCGGCATGAACCTGGGAATCGAGTGCGAGGTTTACGTACTCAGGCAGCACGCCGACGGCACACTCTCGGTACCCAACGCGGACGACAAGCTGGTCAAGCCCTGCTACGACGTGCGCGGCTTCATCGACAACTTCCGCTGGCTCGATCAAATCGCCAGCGCCATGGACGAGCTGGGCTGGGACCTCTACTCATTCGATCACGAGGATGGCAACGGACAGTACGAGTTCGACTTCCAGTACGCCGATGCACTGACCATGTGCGACCGGCTGATCTTTTTTCGGGAGATGGCCAAGCACTATGCGCGTGAGCAGGGCCTGATCGCGACGATGATGCCCAAGCCGTTTGCGAATCGCACCGGTACCGGGGCGCACTTCAACATGTCGCTCTACGAGTTGGGCAGTGGCCAGAACGCGTTTGCCTGTGCACCCGCGGATGACCCGCGCGGCCTCGGGCTCACCGAGCTGGGCTACTACTTCATCGGCGGCATACTGCGGCATGGCAAGGCGCTGTGCGCGGCCTTCGCGCCGACCGTCAACAGCTACAAACGGCTCGTGCGCCAGGGCGCGATGAGCTATTTCTCGTGGGCGCCCGTGTTCAATTCATACGGCTCGAACAACCGTACCAACTCGCTGCGCGTGCCCTCGGGCGGCGGGCGCTGCGAGGCGCGTAATGCCGACGGTTCGGTGAACCCGTATCTGGCCGCCACGCTGGCTTTGGCAGCCGGCCTGGAAGGCATACGCGAGCGCATCGATCCGGGCAAGCCGAACGAAGATAACCTCTACGCCATTGGTGAGGCCGAGCGCCGCACCCGCGGTATCGATTTCCTCCCGCAGACGTTGCAGGAGGCCGTGGCCGAATTCGCCGCCGATGCGCTCATCGAGCGCACGCTCGGTGCCGAGCTGCGTGATGAGTTCGTGCATTACAAGAGCCTCGAGTGGCAGTCCTATCACCAGAGCGTGAGTGCCTGGGAGATCGAGCGCTACAGTCAGGCCTTTTAGCCGCACCGCGATGCGCAATCGTTTCCATGCGCGTGCGCAAAATCGGCCGGTCAGCCGCATCAGTATGTCGCTGTCCGAGAAATTGCTCGGTGAGCTCGATGCTATGGTCGCACAGCGCGGCTTTGGGAGCCGTTCGCAGGCGCTCAGCGACATGCTGCACCAGTTCCTGACCGAGCATAAGCGCCAGCGCGGCGATGAGCTCATGGTCGGCACCGTGACCCTGTTCTATGACAACTCAGTGGCCGGCCTGCAGAAGCAGCTGGCCGATCTGCAGTTTCGGCACATCGATGAGGTCATCAGCTCGTTGCACGTTCACCTGATGCACAACCAGACCATGGAAGTGATCCTGGTGCAGGGGCCGGTAAGGGCACTGCAGCGCGTGGCCGATGAGATGATTTCGCGCCGTGGTGTGATTTGCGGTCGCATGCACCTGGTGGCCGCACTGATCCCGCCCTTGCACCCGCTCTAGAACGGATAGTTCAGGCCCGTGAACACCGCCAGTCCTTCGCTGCCGTAACCGATATCGACACGACCGACCACCGAAGGGCGTGTCACGCC
>JBEKWD010000387.1:0-3269 GCA_049513435.1 Steroidobacteraceae bacterium
GCCGAGCCGATAAATACATTCAGGATGATTCGAGCGCGCCCGGTACGGCTTGGCAGATAGCGCGAATAGTCCGAGACATACGGCGCCAGGCTGATATTGAAGCTCACCGCCGAAGCCAATTGCGTGACAAACGCGGGCCAGTTGAAGCCACCGACCACCCGCACCGGCGCGCCGGCCTTGCCAAACACAATCGCCAGGCTCAGCACCGAGAACAATGGCAGGCTGACCCAAAACAATATTTTGAATACTCGATGCAACCAGTCGTAGCCCCAGATCGCCACTATCGTGGCCAGCAGCGACACCCCGACAGCCGCCACGTTTCGATCAATGCCCCAGAGCCCATGTAGACCTTCGGCCGCAAGCACCGTGGAGACGACGTTGTAGCCGAGCACACTGACCAGTGTAGCCAGCAGCGGCACGATCACGCCGCGATAGCCGAATTGCGCTCGCGACTGGATCATTTGTGGCAGCCCCAGCTCCGGACCCTGCGAGGCATGAAAGGCCTGAAATGTCGTACCGATTACGATACCCACGGCGCCTGCCAGCACCGTATATCCAAGCGATAGCCCGAGACTGGGCCCGATGAAGCCAAGCGCGATGGCAAAGAATTGAAAATTGCTGACAAACCAGAACGGACCTTGATCGTCTACGCGTCCATGGCGCTCGCTCTCCGGCACGAAATCGATCGAGTGCTGTTCGATGCCGAGGCTGCGTTCGCTCTGTGCCATGCCTACGCTCTAGCCTGCCGGAAACGGGCGACCAGAGTGTGCTGATCGCACGGGTAGATCAAGCGCACGTACGTGATGCGCTGCTGCTCCGACCAGGTGCGCCGCTGGATGCACAAACAGGCCTTGTGGCGCGCGATGCGCAGACGCTGCGCGATTAAGCGATCGGGGTTCAGTGCCAGGATCTCATGCTCAGCATCCGTCCACGGAATGCGCGCGAGCAGCCAACGTCCGGGCGAAACGCGCCTGAATTGCTCGCGACGCGCGTCGGGCACCGCATCAAGATTGATCAGTCTTTCCTCGAGCGCGTGCGCACGCTCGTCGGCGCGATGTAATCCCGTCACGGCGAGCACCGGTGCGCCGATGCGAATACCCAGCGCGGCGGCATCGCTCAGCGTGGCACGCCGAATCCGGCGCGTGAAGCGCTCGAAGCGATAAGCATGCCCGGCCGCCTGGATTTCCGCTTCGATGTCGTGGATCTCGAGCACTGTCTCCTGCAGGCGCGGCACACTCACCGTTGTGCCTGCGCGCCGCCGGCGATAAATCAGGCCGCGAGCGGCCAGCGCCCCGAGCGCCCTGCTGATGGTCATGCGCGCGCAATGGAATTTGCGCGCCAGCTCGTGCTCCGAAGGCAGCTTGTAACCCGGGCTCCAGGCTCCGGAGACGATCTTGCCGCGCAGCGCGTCGTGGATTTCGCGATAACGCGCACGCGCTGGCTTGGCTCGCACGAGCGCGTCCGCGGACGTCGTCATGGGGTGGGGCTCTGTATGAGCCTGGCTGCGACATCGCGATAGGCGCGGTCAATGCGATCGCGCGCCCGGTGACGATGCTGCTCGACCACGGTCTCACCGGCCGCGATGACCTCGCGAATCAATGCTCGGCCGCCGGCAAAGATCCACGTATCGAGCACAGCATCGCCGCTGCGCCCGGCAAGATCGGGATGGCGCTCATCGAGCACCAGCAGGTCGGCACGATAACCTGGGGCGATGAGGCCCACGCGCTGCCCGAGCGCCTGCGCGCCGCCGGCGAGCGCGGACTGAAACAGGACCCTTCCCGTGGACGGCCGCTCGGGCGTGCTCAGTGCATTGCGCGTGTGCGAGCTCAAGCGCTGGGCATATTCAAGCTGACGCAATTCGCCGGCCGCGTCGATCTGGATATTGGAATCTGTACCGATGCCCCAGTGGCCTCCGGCCGCCATAAACGGCGCTGCCGGAAACGTGCCGTCGCCGAGGTTGGCTTCCGTGATCGGGCACAGACCCGCGACTGCGCCGCTGCGCGCGAGCGCCGCGCATTCCGTCGCCGTCAGGTGCGTCGCATGCACCAGGCACCAGCGCGCATCGAGCGCAGCGTTCTCGAGCAGCCACTCGACCGGACGGCGTCCGGACCAGGCGATGCAGTCATTGACTTCTTTGAGCTGCTCGGCGGCGTGTATATGGATGACCCCGTCAGGATACAGGCGCAGCAGCGCCGCCAGATGATCGGGGGCGACCGCGCGCAGCGAATGCGGCGCCACGCCGACACTGCGGCCCAGCCGATTGCCCATGGCCGCACGTACGCGCTCGACAATGTCTGCATAGGCATCCAGGTCAGTCAGAAAGCGCCGCTGACCCAGCTTGGGCGCTGCGCCGCCGAAATCGCTGGCCTCGTAGAAGACCGGCAGCAAGGTGAGCCCTATTCCGGTGGCATCGGCCGCCGCCAGGTGGCGCAGCGCCAGCTCGGCCGGATCGGTATAGGCAGCGCTTTGCGGGGGGCGATGCAGGTAATGGAATTCGCCCACGCTCGTAAAGCCTGCTTCCAGCATGTCGGCGTAGGCGTAAGCGGCTATCACCTCGAGCTCGTCGGCATCCAGCCGCGCCAGAAAGCGGTACATCAGCTCGCGCCAGCTCCAGAAATCATCCGTGCTGTGCGGTCCGCGCTGCTCGGTGAGTCCGGCCATCGCCCGCTGAAAGGCGTGACTGTGCACGTTCGGCAGGCCCGGCACGGCCAGTGCCGCGCGCTCCTCGCCCGCCAGCGCCGCGCCGTCCGTGCGCACGGATTCGATGAGTCCGTCGCGCACGAGCACGTGCACGTCTCGGCTCCAGCCGTCGGGCAACAGGGCGGTGTCGAAGTAAAAACTGCGGTTCATCGGCGCGACGGCAGAGTGTTCTCTAATATGCCTAGACATAATATGATTTGTCCAGACTTAAGGAGGCGAAGCGCATGCAGTGCGATCGGCTTTGGCGCGGTGGGCGACTGGCGACCTTCGCCGAGGGCTGCGGGATCGGCCTGATCGAGGATGGAGCCCTCGCCGTCACCGACGGGCGCATCGTGTTCGTCGGCGCACAGTCGCAGCTGCCGGTACAGTTGAGGGCCGCCGAGGAATTTGACCTCGAGGGTCGCCTGGTCACACCGGGCCTGATTGACTGCCACACGCATCTGATCTTCGCCGGTGATCGCAGCCACGAGTTTGAGTTGCGATTGGCGGGCGCGGACTACCAGGCTTTGGCGCAGGCAAACGGCGGCATTCGCGCAACGGTGCGCGCAACGCGCAGTGCCAGCGAGAGC
>JBEKWD010000388.1:0-3264 GCA_049513435.1 Steroidobacteraceae bacterium
TGGCGCCCGGCGTAATCGCAATGACCGTGCTGTTCTCCTCCATCTTTTCGGGCCTGAGTCTGATCTGGGACCGGCAGTTCGGCTTTCTGAAGGAGACACTGGTTGCGCCTGTGCCGCGCAGCCACATCATGATCGGGCGTGCGCTGGGCGGGGCCACCGCGGCGATACTGCAGGGCCTGCTGGTTCTTGTGGTCTGTTTGATCGCGGGCTTCCGTCCCATGAATCTCGTAGGTCTGCCGCAGGCATTGCTATGGATGGCGCTGATCGCCATCGTGTTCAGCTCGCTCGGCACGGCAATCGGCAGCCGGCTGGAGAACATGCAGGGCTTCCAGATGGTGATGAATTTCCTGGTGATGCCCTTGTTCTTCCTCTCGGGCGCACTTTATCCGCTCACCGGCCTGCCGGCGGCTCTACGCTACATCACCGGCGTGAACCCCTTGTCCTATGGCGTGGATGGCCTTCGCAGCGCCCTGATTGGCGTCGCGCATTTCGCGCCGCTCACGGACCTTACGGTGCTTGCAGCCTTTGCAGTGGTGTTCGTCATATTCGGGGCTTGGTCGTTTTCACGGATCGAGCTGTGAAATCCTCATAGAGAAGACAGAAATTGCATTAGCTTCTCTCGCTCCGCTGCGTTGAGTTTGATGTAAGCCTCACGTGCCCGCAGCGCCTCTCCCTCATGCCACAGAATAGCCTCCTCCACACTGCGTGCCCTGCCATCGTGCAGGAAAGTCTGTGCGAGCGGGTGTCGCATGCGATAGCCGAGTCCCCACAGTGGGGCCGTGCGCCAGCGGCTCGGTACTGGCTGGCCCGCGACAGCCATATCATCCAGTGCGCGGCCCAGATCGTGCAGCCGCAGATCCGTATAGGGCGCAATGACCTGCTCACGACGGCCCTCTAGCGGTGCGTCCAGCGTCACTTGCAGCCGCGACTGATGACAAGCTACACAGCCGAGAGCTGCAAAGAGCTCAGCGGACCCACGGGGAGGCACCATTGCACCCGTCGGCAGCGGCGTGGGCACGGCGACCCAGTGCACGAAATCGAGTAGCGCCTGCAGCAGCTCCTCCTGCACTTCCGGGACTCTCGCTGCAGCGGAGAGCTGTCCACAGACGACCTGGGTGAGCGTACAGTCATCTCGAGGCAGCACGCTGGTGGTCAATCCCATCTCACGCGAGAACGCGCGCGTGGTCTGTTCGACGATCGAGTGAGCCGTCCCCTGCCAGTTGAAATGACCGGCCTCGGCGCCAGCGAGCGGTGAGTGCATTTGTGGCCCGGACACGGCTTCGAGCAGACCGAGCCCAAAGAGCGTCGGCGCGATGCGCGGCTCGAGCACCGTCGTGGGCTCCAGAGGCCCGTAATGCAAGCCGGAGAGCTCGTAGCGAGGCTCGCGTAGATTCCAGCGCGTGCCATCAGCATAGTGTCCGTCGCGGCTGCTGTAGTGGATCAGCACGTCTCCCTCAGCCGCGACACCCGCGACCGCGTGTGTGTTGAACACGTGACCGTAGCTCGGATCACCCGCCTCGGAGCGCTCCGTCCCGACCATGGTCTGCAGCTCCATAACCAGTGCCGCAGGTGCAGGCCCTTCGCCCTGAGGCCCGCGACCATGGGCCCCTTCGTTGTGACACTCATCGCACGCCGCCGCATTAAAGAGCGGGCCCAAGCCGCTGCGACGTCCCGCACCGGGCGTGCCCTTCGGAACGAAAGGCGTGTTGAACACGGCGTGGCCGAGATCGAAGAGCTGCTGCTCGGCCGGGCTCAGCGGGCGCCAAGCGGGCGGATCGCCCGGGCTGACAAATGGCGCACCGCCAATAGGCGCGGCAGCGTTGGGCGCTGCTCCGACTGCCGATGTCAGCGCCGCGACGAGCGCTACCAGTGCCGTCGCTGCGCGGGGGAAAACAGCCGCCGCTCTAGCTTCAGTGTCCGGCGTTGGTCCCTGCATTTGAGGTAGGAGCACTCGTGATGGTCACGCGAACCTGTGCGCTGGTCGCGCCACTCAATTGCAGTACGAGGTCGCCCGCGGGCAACGCGAATTGCACAATCTTGCGTGGCGTATCGCAGTGCGATGAGCCGGTAAAATCGCCCGAGGTAATCAGCTTGTCACCCGAGGCGAGATCGATCCAGAACGGCGCACTCAGTGAGACGCGATAACTACCGGCTTGAGTAATGTGAACGTGGGTAACGCCGCCGTATGCACCGTCGCTGAGCATTTTCTTGCCCGGCGCCACCGCGAAGGTCACCTGCTCTTGGGGGGCGAGCGCGAGCTCGTAGAGCTGGTTGGGCTCGAGCTGAGGTGCCGCGCTCACCGCGCGCCCCGCCGCTACAGTTTGAGCGGCTCCATTGAAGAGAGCCTGCTCGTGACTGACGTCCCATGCGAACTGGCAGCTAACCGCATCCGCGGCCTGAAGTGCTGCGCTGCCAAGCAGCTGCACGAGCGCCACGACCGCAAGCATTCCGCGACTTCCCATAACTGTGCTCCTTCGAATCACAGTCTAGCGCGCGCGCCGGCGTAAATCTCGCGGCCGGTATCACAGTAGCCGTCCACAAGGCCACGGGCCTTATGGTCCGGACTATGGGGATGACGACAATTCAAGCGCCTCCAGGCGGGGACCTTCCAATCTGCCGATCTTTACCGATGTGTCGTACAACACCACGCCGAATACTATGAGTGCGATCAGAATGACGATCGAAGCGGCAACATGACGCGATTCGAAGCGACGCATTGCCGACGCGAATCCAATGAGGCCCAGCAGCGCGGCGACGACGATGATCGCGTCGACACTGGCCCGTTGCCAGTAGCTGCCTCCCAAATGCAGCCACATCCCAAATTCATCGAAAGTCAGTGCCAGGGCGATGCCATAAACCAGCGCAGTCAGCCGCAGGGCCTTGCCGGTGGGTATACGCAACAGAAGATAGGCGCCTACACCCGCGAGCAGAAAGATGCCGTAGTTCAGATGATGAACGTGCGTGCCGCGCAAGAAAAAGTATAAGTTCGGCATCCGGTGCGACATGATCAGAAGCACCACGGTGCGCGCGGCGATGAACGTGAGAATGAATCCGAACAAAGCTCGACGCGCGAGCAGGATCGATTCGGCACTCAAGTGCGGCTCCAGTCAGGTTCAGACCATTGTTTCATTGCCATTGCCGCGGTGTTGCTGCCCGAAGCTGATCGAGACTATCATGGCAAAAAATCGAAACCGCGATTAGATGCATGAACCGGCGATTGCTGCTCGAGCGGTTACTGTTGATGTGGGGACCAAGCATGATTGT
>JBEKWD010000389.1:0-3264 GCA_049513435.1 Steroidobacteraceae bacterium
AGGGAGCTCAGAAAGGCGAGCAGGTCGCGATACTGGTCTGTGGTCCCGCTGAAGGCCGGCATGAAGGGGCGTGGATCGGGCTCAATCTTGGTGTATTGACTCTCGTCCAAAAGATGCAGACGGCCATCGAGTGTCTGCAGATCGATGCTGTGGGAGGAGCGATGGCGAGCGAACCCGCGCAGCGTCGTGCTATCACGCAGGGTGACGGTTTCCATCTCATAGCCGGCGACGTGCAATGCTTCCGGATGCTGCAGCGCCTGATTGAGCTCGCGCAGCGTCAGGCGCCGACCGCCGTCGGAAAGATCGGGGCCGTTCGTGCCGCCCCGGCCCTCGGCAGTATGGCACTGGCTGCACTGTCCGGTTCCGAAGAAGATGCTCGACCCGGCCAGCTGATCGCCGGCAGGCCTAATATCGAAGGCACTGGCGTTGAGAGCCCGGACGAAGTGCGCCAATTGCTGTATGTCGGCGGGCGGCAGCGAGGAGAACGCCGGCATATTGCCGCGGCCGTTTTTGATGATATCGGCGATATCGGTCTCGGTGAGCCCGCGCAGTTGGCGGTTGTTGAGTGCAGGCGCTCGATCGGTTCCTTGCGCATCCCCGCCGTGACAGAGCGCGCAAGTTGACGCGAATTGAGGCGGTTCGTCGATCACGGCCTCTGACGCCATACCCTGCACTGCATGCGTGGCCAGCGCAGCGACCATCGCCATTGAGACTGCAACTGACTTCGTGCGAAGGTGAGGCGCTTTCATATGCATGAGCTTTAAGTCTTCGGGTAAGGTTTGAGGTAGAGGCGCGCCGAGGAAATGCCAGTGATTGAAACCATGCTAGGCGCTCAAACTTTCTCGCCCGCTACGGCGTGCGGGACGCTAATGCGTGAAATGGATCGATGAACATCCAGGCCAGGGCACCGAGGAAGCAAATGCACGCGGCGACCACAAATGAGGCCGTCCAGCCGAAGGCCTCGGCGATGATGGGCGTCAGAGTTGCCGTCACTACTGCACCCAGACTTTGACCCATGTTCATGATGCCCGAGACGACCCCGGCAGATGATCCGCCGATATCGGCGCTGATGGCCCAATAGGCGCTCTGCGCGAAATACAGTGCTCCTGCTCCCCCAGCGAGCACCACCGCGGCTAGCCGCATATCGGCAACGAACGTCGCGCTCCAAACAAAGATGCCGGCCACGATCAGGCTCGCACTGGCCACGCCGCAGCGTGCAGCTCGCTTGCCAATCAAGCCGAGCAGCCGATCGGAGACCAGGCCCCCAAGAGAGGACGCGATCGCCATGGCGATGAACGGCAGCGTCGCATACAGCGCACTAGCCTTCAGGTTGAGGCCGCGAACGTCAGACAGATACTTAAAAAACCAGGTAAAGAACATGTACGCGACATAGCCGTAGCAAGAATAACTGAGCGTCAATATGCCAATCTGTCGGTCGACCAATATCTCCCGCCACTTGACCGAGCGTCGCGCCGCGACGGAAAGCACGGGGATACCAGCGTTGATATAGGCGAGCTCGGCTGCACCGATGTGCTTGTACTCCGCAGGGCTGTTGCGCACCAAGAGCATCCATAATCCACATACCGCGAGCCCAACGAGCGCACACAGCCAGAATGCCCAGCGCCAGCCGTAACTGAGCATCACGAATGTGATTAGCGGCGGCGCGATACCGGCGCCAATGCCCACGCCCGCGAAAATTATGCCGTTCGCCAAGCCGCGTTCGCGAGTCGGAATCCAGCTCGCCACGAGACGATTGCTCGCCGGGAAAATGACGGCCTCGCCGATACCGAGTACGAAGCGCACCACCATCAGCACGCCGAGCGCGCCAGGAATGCTGCTGGGGACCATCGGCAGCAGCGCCGTGCAGACACTCCACCAGGCCAGTCCAATCGCGATCGCGCGCCACGCGCCGATGCGATCCGCCATACGCCCCGCAAAGGGCTGCGTGACCGCATAACCGAGGGCAAAGGCGCTGAACAGTGTGCCTAACTGCACGTTGGAAAGGTGAAATTCCCGCTGCAATGAGGATGCGGCGATGGAGATGTTGCTGCGATCGAGATACGACACGGCGGCGACGATAAAGGTGCAGAACATCACCAACCAGCGTCTGCGGCCGATGCTCCGGCTTTGAGGCTCTTGATAGATTTCTTGCATGTGCGCCCCGCTCGCCACGTTGGGATCGTAGCATACGCCGTCTAATTTCTGATATTGCATCCCATTGCTTGAGAACTGATGGTGAAACGCGCGTGAGCGCGGGGGATTTAAGCTTGCCGAGCAACGTCTCTCCTTGAAGCGAAAGCACTAACAACTAGCCACCGCTGAGAGTAGGGGTTCACTCGCTAGGGCAGTAATCCGTCGCTGCTGAATCGAAGCGGTTCCAGTTTTAGTTTTATGAAAACGCAGAGCACGGCTGCGATCATCATTCGTGTACGAAACGCCGATGACAGCCCCAGGTAGGCGGCTGTGGAAGGGTAGCAAATGGGGATGTTAAAAAAATTTTAGCCACCAGGGTCTCGTGCGCGTAATGAAGCGAGGCCGATGTGTTCGATTACATCGAACCGTTCTACAATCTGCGATGACGACACTCGACTTGCATTACGCGAGCCCCTTGGACCATTGACTCAGGAGTTAAAGAGATGATCGCTTCGAGGTTATGCTGGTACTTTTCTATCGTCGCCTTAGCCACTGCGGGTGCGCTCGCGGGATGCAGCGCGTCAAAGGGTCCTGATGTTTTGTCTGGAAAAGTGACCATCGACGGGTCAGACACGGTTTTCCCACTGGCCAAGGCGATGACTGAGGCGTTTCGCGTGTCCAATCCCGCCGTAGAGTTCGCGGTCGCATTCTCTGGAACGGGTGGCGGATTTGAAAAGTTTTGTGCCGGACAGGTCGACATTGCTGATGCGTCGCGCCCCATCAACTCGGCTGAGAGCCAACAATGCAAGGCGCAACACGTCGAGTACATCGAAGTGCCGGTGGCGTTCGACAGCCTCTCGGTCGTAGTGCACGCGAGGAATTCCTTTGTCGATTGCCTCACGGTCGCAGAACTCAAGGCCATGTGGGAACCCGCCGCCGAGGGCAAGATCACGACGTGGAAGCGGGTCCGGGCGAGCTTTCCGGCGCAACCTCTGGTGCTATTCGGTCCGGGGACGGCTTCCGGCACGTTTGACTATTTCACCTTGGCGATTGTGGGCACTCAAAGCAGCAGCCGAGGCGATTACGCGAAGAGCGAGGACGATACGGTCATCGAACGCGGCGTCGCGGCTG
>JBEKWD010000390.1:0-3263 GCA_049513435.1 Steroidobacteraceae bacterium
AAGCTCGACGAGCGGCTCAAATTACTCAGTCAGCCGCAGCTTTTAATTATTGACGAGATTGGCTATCTGCCGATCGACCGCCAGGGCGCCAACCTGTTCTTCCAGCTGGTCTCGCGCCGTTATGAACGCGGTTCAATCATCATCACCAGCAATCAGAGTCTCGGCGCCTGGGGCGAGGTCTTCGGCGATACCGTGATCGCCAGCGCGATCCTCGACCGCCTGCTGCACCATTCGATCACGATCACCATGGTAGGAACGCAAAGCTGATTTTCAGTGCGGAGCTCAGCTTCGATGCAGTCTCGGCCGGCTTATACTCTCGGCCGGAGCGCTGCTCGCGCAGCCGCCGTCGAGAGCCGATAGCTGCGATACTGTCTATTAATGAATGACCCGCTGTCTAGCATTGTGCGCCCATGTGCGGAGGCCGGATTACCATAGATATATGTCATAAGGAGAAAATTCATTAGATTTAACATTGAAAGCAGGCAATCTCTTGGGATGGGTGTTAAATACTAGACAGCCAGAAGTCGCCTATGATATTGGTCGCGTAGGGGAGGTTGGGCTGTGATGAGCACTGCAATGCGTCTGCAGGCGTTAGCTGCGGCGAAATTACTGCACCCGGATCCGGCCGCAGTAACCGCGCCGCTGTTCGACGGCCGTCGGCCGTTCTTTCTGGCTGCTGATAAGATCCAAGTGAAGTACGAAATGCTGCGGGCCCACGTAATTGAAGGTCGCAGCGTCAGTGAGGCGGCGGTTAGCCACGGCTATTCGCGGCCAGCTTACTATCTGGTGGCCGAGGCCTTTGCGAAGGGTGGAATGTTGGGGCTGTTCGATGAGCGGCGCGGCCGACGCGGGCCGCTCAAGTTGAACACCGAGATTTTGGCCTTTATCAGGTCTGCCGATCCTGCGTGGTCCAGCACGACCCTCGCCCGTGCGATCACGCGACGCTTCGCCATTTCGCTGCATCGCCGCACGATCGACCGAGCCCGCCAACGATGAGCGCATTGTGGCCGGTCACCGACCGTATCCAAGCTCAGTATGAGGCTTTGCGAACATTGGCGCTGTCTGATGCCGAGTTGTGCGGACCGACGGCGGCGCGTTTCGCGCGCCAGGGTCTCGCGGGACTCATCAGCTGGAAGAGGGAGATGGAACCACCCTTCAGTGCGGCGATTATCGGTGCGCAACGGCCAGCCTGGATGCCATATGCCGACCCACGCCTGGATGCTCTCGCGACAGTTTATCAGTTCGTACTGGAGCTCGGCGCTGACCAGAGCAAAGTGCTCGGGATGCGGCGATGAGGGTCGCAATTTACGCTCGCGTCTCGACCGAAAACCAAGAGACACGCGGGACGATCGGCTCGCAGCTCGCGACACTGCGGACTCGGGTCGCTGCCGCGCAGGATGATCTGGTCGCCGAGTTTTGTGACGACGGCTACTCCGGCGCCCGCCTGGATCGGCCGGGCCTGGACGCACTGCGAGATGCGGCTGAGGCGCGGCTGATCGATGCGGTCTGGTGTCTGTCGCCAGATCGCTTAGCCCGCATGTATGCGTATCAAGTGATCGTGCTCGACGAGCTCAAGCGGCATGGCGTGCGTGTGCTGTTCTGCGATGCGCCGGCGCTCGATGATGATCCGCAAGCCCGGTTACTGACCCAAGTCCAAGGCGTAATCGCTGAATATGAGCGCGCGAAGATCGCCGAGCGTTATCGGCGCGGCAAACTCTGGCGTGCCCGCCGTGGCGAAGTAATCTTCTGGAAAGCCTCCTACGGCTATCGCCGGGTGGCCGGCGCCGGTGCCAAACCCGCGCACTTGATTGCGTACGAACCCGAAGCGGCGGTGGTCCGTCGCATCTTCGAGGACTACGTCGCAGGCTATTCGACGCGTGAGATCGTCCGCCGGCTCAACTTCGACCAAGTGCCGTCACCCGCGGGCAAAGCGGTCTGGGGCACTTCGACCATCGACCGCGTGTTGCGCAACGAAACCTACGTTGGGCGCGCCTATTACAATCGCAGGGAATCCATCCCCGACCAGCGCTTTCGACGCCACACCCGCCAGCGGCTTCGCCCGCGCGAACAGTGGATCGCCATCGAGGTGCCGCGCATCGTGAACGACGAATTGTTCGACGCGGTCCAACAGGTGAGCCGGGAGAACTCGCAGTGGAGTCCGCGCAGGATCAACGATGAAGCCTGGCTGTTGCGGCACGTGCTCAAATGCGGCCACTGTGGCGTTGGCGTCAGCTGCCATCGAATGCGCGGACGCAACGGCACTTATCATCGCTATTATTACTGTCATAATCACGATCCAGTGCGCGCCCGCGGTGAGCAGCGGCGCTGTCCCGAACGCAATATCCGCGCCGACGCGCTCGATGCCTTCGTTTTCCAGCAACTGCGCACCGTGCTGCAGCGGCCGGAGGTCCTGATAGCAGGAGAACGGGCCATCACCGTGCGCACCCCAGCGGCCGATGACGAATTACTACGTGCGCAGCTAAAGCGTCTCGACCGTAAAGTCGACGGTGCCACAAGAGAACGGCAGCGGTTGATCGATCTATATCAGAGCGGATTGCTCGAATTGACTGAAGTGCAACGACGCGCCCAGGAGATAGACGGCCGACGTGAGCTTCTTGAGGAAGAACGTCGCGTGCTGGTCGAACAACGAGGCTTGCTCGCGCAACAAAACCGCCTGCGCCATCGGATCGCCGGCTTCGCTCAACGCGTGTGCGGTGGCTTGAGTGAACTCACCTTTGCGCAGCGTCAGAAGCTGGTGCGCCTCTCAGTTGAACAAGTCCGGGTGACCGGCGATCATGTCGAGCTTCGCTTACGCATTCCACTCGACCAATCTCCCAATAATCACCCCATTGGTCACTCACCCTCGCCGCGACTCAACAGTCCGCCATCAGTGTCTAGTAATGATCGTTTGCGTTCCTACCATGACTATCAAAGGCGAAAGCTTTCGGCTGAAGGAAAAACGCCGCGCGGGACTCCTCAGCCAGCAAGCTCCGGACACTCCCGCCGCGCCCCCCCGCGATTCAGCTAAATCGTCCGGGGAAAGCACTGCGTAGCTTCCTGGCACAACCAGCAACGTGTCGGGCGCGAGAAACAAAGAGTTCGTTAAACGAGGGACATCTGTAATCGGAGATTAAGTCACAAGTTAGTTCGGCGTTGACAAGGGAAACGGCTTGACGGCCCCAATGCGGCGGAAACCATCGTGCTGGCCCGTGCCGCCAAGCAGCGGGCAACGGCTGGCAAGCAAAATCTTGGGAAAAACTTTA
>JBEKWD010000391.1:0-3238 GCA_049513435.1 Steroidobacteraceae bacterium
AGCACGCAATTGCGCGCCCTTGGTGCGCAGCATCTCGGCCATGCGATCCGGCATCGCCCACATGCCCTTGCCGATCTGCGCTCGCCCGCGCAGTCCGCAGGCCAGACCCACATCGACATTGCGCCGCTCATAGGCGTCAAACCAGAGTGCTTGCTTGATCTCCGCTTTGCGCGGCACCGCGCCGGCTTCCATCGAGGTATGGATCTCATCGCCCGTGCGATCCAGGAAGCCGGTATTGATGAATACGACGCGATTACGCACGGCGCCGATGCAGGCCTTCAGATTGACGGTCGTGCGGCGCTCCTCGTCCATGATGCCGATCTTCATGGTGTAGCGGGGCAGCTCGAGCAGATCCTCCACGCGCGCGAACAGTTGGTCGGCCAGCGCTACCTCATCGGGTCCGTGCATCTTCGGCTTGACGACGTAGATCGAGCCCTGGCGCGAGTTGCGCAATGGGCCGCGGCCACGCAGATCGTGTAGCGCGATCAGCGTCGTGACGGCAGCATCAATGAAGGTCTCCGCCACGGGTTGACCGTTGAAAGTGATCGCGTCGGACATCATGTGGTGACCGACGTGGCGGATCAGCATGAGGCTGCGACCAGGCAGCGTGAGCTCGCCGCCCTGCGCGCTCTGATAGCGACGATCGGGGTTGAGCTGCCTCGTGACCTGAGTGCCGCCCTTGTTGAAGCGGGCCTGCAGCTTTCCCTGCATCAATCCGAGCCAGTTGCGATACAGGCGGATCTTGTCCGCCGCGCTAACGGCTGCGACTGAGTCCTCGCAGTCCTGGATCGTTGTTACGGCTGACTCCAGCACGACATCGCTCAGACCCGCCGGATCTTCGCGTCCGACGGCGTGGCCACGATCAACGTGCAGCTCCACATGCAGGCCGTGGTGCACGAGCAGCACAAGACCCGGCGAGGCACGATCGCCCTGATAGCCGGCCCAGGCACTCGGGTCGCGCAGCTTCGCGACGCTGCCGTCATTGAGCTCAACCACAAGGCCGTCATCTGCAATCCGATAGCGCAGCGCGGCCCGATGCGAACCGGACGTGAGCGGAAAGTGCCGATCCAGAAATTCGCGTGCAAAGGCGATGACACGCGCGCCGCGCTCAGGATCGTAGCCGCCTGAGCCCGCGCTGCCCGCGGCGGCGGGACTCGGCGCAATGACGTCTGTGCCATAGAGCGCGTCGTAGAGGCTGCCCCAGCGCGCATTGGCCGCATTCAATGCATAGCGCGCATTGTCGACCGGAACCACGAGCTGCGGCCCGGCGATGCGCGCCAATTCGGCATCGACGTGTTCAGTGCTCGCCGCAAAATCCGCGATCTCGGGCGCGAGGTAACCAATCTCCTGCAGGAAAGCGCGGTATGCCTGTAATTCGAACTTCGTGCCGGCGTGCTCGCGATGCCAGGCATCGATGCGCGCCTGCAGTTGATCGCGTCGGCGCAGCAGCGTCGCATTCAAGGGTCCCAGAGTGCGGATCAGGTCGGCCACTCCAGACCAGAATTTGCGCTCATCGATACCTGTACCGGGCAGCGCCTCGCGCGTGACGAAGTCGTAGAGCGCCGGGTCGACTTTCAACTCGGCCACGGCGATCGACGCGGCATTTTTGTCTGCAATGGTCATATGAGGTTAGTTCTAGTTAGATTGTTTAATTATATGATCTGGAATGAGTTTATATGCGATTACACCGTCCCAGGCGGCAGCGCGAGTGCCACGGTCATGGGCCTTAAACTATTGTGCCCGAGCAAGCGTGCGCTTCCCAGTCTGTTATGGTCTGATCGCGCGACGAGGGGGCGCAAGCACATGGAATTTGGCTCGTTGATATCCGTGATCGTGCTGCTGGTCGTGCTGTCGGTGGTAGCGCGAACGCTGTTTCGTACTGTGCCGCAGGCAACCGTTGCGGTCGTGACCGTATTCGGCAAGTACCAGCGCATCATGCGTGAAGGGCTGAATTTCAAATTGCCCTGGGAGAACGTGCGCTATCGCCTGTCGCTGCAGAATCGAGCGCTGCAGTTGGAATTTCAGGCCATCACGCAGGACCAGGCGAACGTCAAATTCGCGACCATGGTGCTCTATGCGGTCGCCGGCGCCTCAGAGGAGGCAATCAAGAAGGCCGTATTCAGCTTTGCCACAGCGCAGGAATTCCAGCTCGCGCTGCAGCGAACCATCGACGGCTCGATTCGCCAGTTTGTAGCGACCACCAAGCAGTCGGATATCCTCGGAATGCGCGCCGAGATCGTCGATCACACAAAGAAGAACCTCGACGAGGTGGTACTGAACTGGGGCTACGTCGTGCGCGACATCCAGATCACGGACATGGCATTCGATCGCGAGATCATCGATTCCATGGCGCGTGTGGTGTCCTCCAAGAACCTGCTGGCCGCAGCGACCAATGAAGGCGCCGCACTTCTGATCAAGCGCACCAAGGATGCGGAAGCGGAAGCGGCCTATAAGACCATCGGCGCGGAAGCGGATAAGAAGGCTGCGGCGCTGCGCGGGGAGGGGCTCGCATTATTTCGCAAGAACATCGCGGCCGGTATGAAGGAAGCTGCCGATAGCCTCAAGGCGGCCGGCGTTGATGCCAAGTTTCTGCTGTTTCTCGAATACACGGATGCATTGAAATATGTCGCCGAGCATTCCCAGGGCAAAGTGATCTTTATGGATAACGGCGCCGCGGCCCCGGCGAACGTCACGCAGGGAATTCTCGGCATGCTCGCCGAGGGACCTGGAGGCGCCTCGCCGCCAGCGGGCGCGAACCAGTCCGCCTAAAGCCCGAGCCGCGCTGCACCAAGACCTGCAAACGAAAGCACGAATATTGCAATGAAGCTGGCGCATACTTGGCAGGTTCAGTAAAAATGCGCGGCAGGGCGATTGGTTCGCAGCATCACTGGGCCGAAGACTGCTAAGGTCTGCATCGGCTCTTTAGGTGATGGTCTATAAAGTTTGTAACTCAATGATTATACAGGGTTTACATCGCGGGGTATGGGCATGAGCGCGACGATTCGGGAGTCGGCACGGCGCAACTGGACCAATACCCTGATGTTCGGGCTGACCTTCGCGGTCGCGATCAGCATTGTGCCCTGGTACGGCATCGCGCATGGCTACCATGCAGCGGCCTGGATCTTTTTCACGCTGTTCCTCGGTGCCAACGGCATGTCGATCACCTGTGGCTACCACCGGCTGTTTGCACACTGCACCTACGAGGCGCACCCGCTGCTCAGGCTCTGCTATCTGTTGT
>JBEKWD010000392.1:0-3238 GCA_049513435.1 Steroidobacteraceae bacterium
CAGTCCGAGCGTCAGCACCACACCGACCAGACCGAGTTCCTCGGCGAGCACAGCGAACAGAAAATCGGTGTGCGCCTCGGGCAGGTAGAACAATTTCTGCACGCTCGCGCCCAGCCCGACGCCGAACCACTGGCCGCGGCCAATGGCAATCAGCGACTGCGTGAGTTGAAAGCCGCTGTTGAACGGGTCGGCCCACGGATCCAGAAAAGCCGTGAAACGACGCAGCCGGTAGCTCGAGAAGATCACGAGCAGCACCATCGAGCCCACTACGGCGAGCAGCATCGCCGCCACGTAACGCAGGCGCGCGCCGGCCAGGAACAGCACGCCAAATCCGGTGATGAACAGCACGCTCGCGGCGCCGAAGTCGGGCTCGAGCAGCAGCAGCAGCGCAATGAGCGCCAGCAGGCACAGCGGCCGTCCCAGACCGGACATGCCCGAGCGCAACGCCTCCTCATAGCGCACTGCATAGCTGGCGATGTAGATCAGTGTAAGCACTCGCGCGGCCTCTGAGGCCTGAAAGCTCAGCCCGGCCAGGCGCAGCCAGCGGCGGCTGCCGTTGACCATATGACCGAGCCCCGGCAGCAGCACGATGCACAGCAACGCCACGGCGGTCAGCAGTAGCGGCAGCGCCCATTGCTCGAGCTTCTGGCTCGGAATCGCGAACGTCACGCCGGCCAGCGCCGAGCCGATCAGCACCAGTAACAGCTGGCGCTCCAGATAGAAGAAGGGATCGCCATCGCGCCCCGCCACCGTGATGGAGGCCGAGGTCACCATGATCAGACCGAGCAACACGATCGACACGGTCAGAATGATGGTGATGCCATCGAGTGCCGGAGCGCGATCGCGCAGCCGCGGCTCGGCCAGCGCCAGCGTCGCGGCGCTCATGCAGCCAGCCTGTGCACGGCCGCGGCAAACATATCGCCGCGCTGTGCATAGTCGCGAAACATATCCAGGCTCGCGCAGGCCGGAGACAGCAACACGGTATCGCCAGGCCGCGCCAGTGCAGCGGCCATCTCGACCGCCGCCTCCAGGCTCTGCGCATGGCGATACTCGCATACGCCTTCGAGCGCGGCGGCGAGCACGGCGGCGTCGCGGCCGATGAGCACGGCGCAGCGCACCTTGCCGGCGAAGGCGCCGCGCAAGGGTGTGAAATCCTGACCCTTGCCTTCGCCGCCAAGGATCACGAGCAGCGGACCGGGCAGCCCGCTGACTGCCGCGAGCGTGGCCCCGACGTTCGTGCCCTTGGAGTCATCGATGTAATGCACGCCACGTATCTCGGCGATCCACTGCATGCGATGCGCGAGTCCGGTAAACGCTCGCAGCTCCTCGAGCATGGCCGGCCGCGGCAGCGACAGCGCCTCCCCGAGCGCCAGCGCGGCCAGCGCATTGGCTGCGTTGTGGGCGCCCTTGAGTCTCAGAGCTGCCAGCGACAGCAGCGGCTCACCGCGACGTACCAGCCACGGCTCGCCGCCCGCGCGCTGTACCAGGGTATAGTCAGCGCCCGCCTCGGCGCGCAGCGAGAAGCTCAGGCGCCGGCGCGCAGGCCCGACCATCGCCGCTACGCGCGCATCATCCAGATTGACGACCGCCACTTCACAATGCGCATAGATGCGCGCCTTGGCGGCGGCATAGGCCTCGATATCGGCATAACGGTCCAGATGATCGGCCGTCACGTTGAGCACTGTGGCGGCCGCGAGCGCTAACGTAGCGGTGCTCTCGAGCTGAAAGCTCGAGAGCTCGAGCACGTAGAGTTGCGTGCGCTCATCGAGCAGCTCGAGCGCCGGAGGCCCGAGATTGCCGCCGGCGCGCACGCGCACGCCGGCGCGCGCGGCCATCTGCGCGAGCAGCGTGGTCACCGTGCTCTTGCCATTGGTGCCGGTGATGCCTGCGATCGGCGCCTGTGCGGCGCGCGCGAACAGCTCGATGTCCCCGATGATGCTCAGGCCCTTGGCGCGCGCGAGCTCGAAGAACGCACCGACCGGCGCGACCCCCGGCGAGAGCACCAACAAGGTCGCTCCTTCCAGGAGCGAGGCGTCAAAACCGCCGCGACGCACGGTGATCTGGCGGCCAAGCTCGCTGCCCAGAGCGGCCAGGCGCGGCAGTTCCGGAGGCTCTGCGCGGCTGTCGGTCACCGCAACTTCGAAGCCATGAGCAAGCAGGTAGCGCGCCGCCGAATAGCCGCTCTTGCCGAGCCCGACGACCACGGCGTGGGCGTTGTGCGCATCGGCTTGAGCTCGCGGGATGCTCATCGCAGTTTGAGTGTCGACAGACCTGCCAGCACGAGCAGGAAGCTGATGATCCAGAAGCGCACGATCACCTTCGGCTCAGCCCAACCCTTGAGCTCGAAATGATGATGAATGGGCGCCATGCGAAAGATGCGCCGGCCGGTCAGCTTGTACGAAGTGACCTGCAGGATGACCGAGGCGGTCTCAAGCACAAATATGCCGCCCATGACCAGCGCGACGATCTCCTGGCGCACGATGATCGCCACCACGCCCAGACCCGCACCCAGCGCCAGCGCTCCGGTATCGCCCATGAACACCTGCGCGGGATAGGAATTGAACCAGAGAAATCCGAGGCCGGCGCCGGCAAGCGCGCCGCAGAAGATCAGCAGCTCCCCGGCCTGCGGTATCGCAGGAATCGCCAGGTAGTTGGCGAAAATCGCATTGCCGGTCGCATACGCGAAGATGCCGAGCGCGCCGGCCACCATCGCCGCCGGCATGATTGCCAGCCCATCGAGTCCGTCGGTCAGGTTCACGGCATTGCTCATGCCCACGATCATGAAATAGCTCAGCGCGCAGAACCCGAGCGCGCCGAGTGGAACACTCACGCTCTTGACGAAGGGTACGAAGAAATCCGTCTCGGCAGGCACCGTGGCGGTGTGCACCAGCAGCACCGCGGCGCCGAGCCCGAGCAGGGACTGCAGCAGATATTTCCAGCGCGCCGACAGGCCGCGCGAACTGCCAATCACCAGTTTGAGATAGTCGTCGCAAAAACCAATCAGACCGAACCCAACCGTAACGCCGAGGCTGATCCAGATAAAGCGATTGCGCAGATCCGACCACAGCAGTGTGCTGATGGCAATCGCGACGATGATCAATGCGCCGCCCATGGTAGGCGTGCCAGCCTTGGGCAAGTGCGAGCGTGGTCCATCATCGCGCACGACCTGGCCGATCTGATAGCGCGAGAGGCGCGAGATCATCACCGGTCCCAGCAGCAGCGCGAGGCTCAGCGCCGA
>JBEKWD010000393.1:0-3237 GCA_049513435.1 Steroidobacteraceae bacterium
GGCCGCCATGGCCGGCTGCCGGACTCATGAAATCGCGCAGGGCGGCGCGATTCGAGGTCGACTGCGCGGACAGCTCGGCCGAGTCTCCATGCATGGAATAGCATCCTTCCGCATGCGCGTGCAGGTTTTGCGCAAACCATAAATAGGGAGCTTCCGACAGGAAGGCGGCCAGCGAACTGAAGCACGAGGCCGAACACACCAGCAAATCGCTGGCTGCCAGCGCCAGCAGATCCGAGCAGTCTCGATAGGGTAGATCGGCGGTGAGCACGCAAGGAAAGCCGCTGTAGAGCTCGCGCAGTTGCCCGGGGTCCCCATCGCTGACGAGCAGCAGTTGCCAGTCATCGCCAAAGGCTTTACGCAGGCTCTGGGCGACATTCTGGAACCATGCGATCGGCAGCGAGGTGTTGGGTTGAGCGCGGTAGTCGTGCAGCGATGCGGGTGCGACAAAATCCCCGAGCCGCACGTGCATGCCGATTTGAATCTTCTGCGGATCCTGGCGCTCGTGTAACCGCAATAGATTGCGCGGCGCATAGCGGCTTTGATAGAGCGTGGAGCGGATGAATTCGCGCGCGGCCTGCACATGGCGATAACCGCCCCACATGCCTTCCGTGACAAACGCGAACAGCGGTCGCTCAAGCAGCCGGTGCGCGGCGGCAAAACTGCGCAACGCCGGCACGACATCCTCCCCGCCGTGTGCGAGGTAGTCCGTCTCGCGAAACTCGATGACCGGCATAACGTGCTCGATCGCACGATTGAAGATCCAGTCATCGGGGCTGCTGCGAAAGTGCCGCCAGTAGCCACGGCGATTCAGGCCAAACGCAGGTGGCAGCAATTTCGCATCGAGGACTTGCGCGGCCAGAAAGGCGCGAGCCCACGGAACGATTTCATTAGCCAGGCCATGTCCGTTGTGACGTACGCGCGGTAGGCAATAGCGAAGCAGGGGGCGCATTGATCGACTCGTCCCTGGCGCTAACGATCGCCGCTTGCCATCTCGCGCGGCCAGCGCGGTTGTGGGTGGCGCAGGTGTGCAAGGGCGGCCGCAACCAGTCCGGGCAGCACGAGGAACAGGCGCGGTGCTGTCAGCGCCAGCGCGCCGATCCATGGCCATCGCCACAGCGCAACCATGGTCAGAAAAGCGCCCACTCGTATGGCCAGATCCAGGCGCAGCGCCAGGACCGCGACAGCTGCAATAACGGCCCATGGTGTGCCAAATTCATGACCAAGTCCGTACAAGGCGATCGCGAATCGACCCACGCGCAGGGCGCTCAAGCCTGTCACGCAGAGCACAGCAATCAAGTTTCTGAAGCCGTTACGCATCGCATGTTTGCCCACGCTGGGCGCGCCTGTCACAGTAGCAGATCCAGAGCCGCCTCGTGCGCCATGACCGATCGGGAGCAATTACACTACGATTACCTGATTGTCGGGGCCGGCCCGAGCGGCCTTGCTTGCGCGCTGCGCCTGCGGCAGCTGCGGGCCGAGGCCAGCATCGCTGTACTCGAAAAGGGCTCGAGCGTCGGGGCCCACGCTATTTCCGGAGCCGTTCTCGAGCCCGCGCCGCTGGAGCAATTATTGCCCAACTGGCGTGAGTCCTATACGGGCATGCGGGTGGCTGCGCGGCAGGACGAATTCTATTTTCTCTCGGCACGCAAGGCGCTGCGCTTTCCGCTCGTGCCGCCGCCCATGCGCAATCATGGCAATTTCATCGTCTCGCTGTCACAACTCACGGCCTGGCTCGCGCAGCAGGCCGAGGCCGCGGGTATCGACGTCTTTCCCGGATTCGCGGCGGCCGGCGCCCTGCATGATGCCGCCGGCGCCGTAGCGGGCGTGCGGGTCGGCGACATGGGCGTGCTCAAGGATGGAAGCCCGGGGCCCCAGTACACGCCGGGTGCGGAAATTCTCGCCTCTGTGACCATTCTGGCGGAGGGCTGTCGCGGCTCGATCTCCAAACAGCTGATAGCTCGCTACAAACTGGATCAAGGCAAGTCGGCGCCGACGTATGGCTTGGGTTTCAAAGAACTCTGGCAGTTGCCACCCGGGCGTGCCCAGCCCGGTCTGATCCGACACAGCGTCGGCTGGCCGCTCGATACGCGCACTTATGGAGGCAGCTTTCTTTATCACCTGGACAACGATCGAGTGTATGTGGGTTTCGTGGTGGGTCTGGACTACGAGGATCCGCGGCTGCAGCCGTTCGAGGCCTTTCAGCAGTTCAAGCAGCATCCGAGCGTGCTGCCATTGCTCGAGGGTGGCGAGATTCTGGCCGCCGGCGCACGAACCATCGCCGCCGGCGGCTGGCAATCGCTGCCCCGGCTGGAGATGCCGGGTGCACTATTGATTGGGGATAGTGCCGGCACCTTGAACGTACCCAAGATCAAGGGCATTCATCAGGCGATACGCTCCGGAGTGTGCGCCGCCGAGCACCTGATTGAAGCAGGCAGCTCGGCAGGCTTCGATGATCGCTGGCGCGCCTCCACCGGTGGGCGCGAGCTGCACCGCGTGCGCAACATCAAGCCCGGTTTCAGGCACGGTCTGTGGTGGGGATTGGCCAATGGCGCACTCGAGTACTACACGGGGGGACGCCTGCCCTGGACGCTGCGCCACGCTGTCGAGGACAGCCTGCAGCTCAAGCAGTTGGAGCAATACGAGTCCCCGGAGCGCGGCTGGGTTAAGCGCACACTAGCGCCTCGCGACCGGCTCTCCTCGGTGTACTTCGCGGGTATCACTCATGACGAAAACCAGCCGAATCACCTGAAGGTTGCCGACACCTCAATCTGCATCACGCGCTGTGCGCGCGAGTTTGGCAATCCATGTCAGCGTTTCTGTCCGGCTGCGGTCTATGAGATCGTCGATGACGCCAATGGCGGCAAGATGCTGCGCATCAATGCCGCCAATTGCGTGCACTGCAAGGCCTGCGACATCAAGGATCCATACGATATCATCACCTGGACCACACCCGAGGGCGGCTCGGGGCCGAACTGTCAGAACCTCTAAAGCGGCCGTATTCATGAGCGAGAGCATTGCATCGGACTGGCGCCAGGCGACCGACCTGTCTGGCAAAGTCGTGGTAATCACCGGCTGCGCCTCGGGCATAGGGCGGGCGACCGCAGAGCAATTCGCCGGCGCCGGCGCACACGTTTACGGCGGGGATATCAACGCGGCGGGCGGCGCGGCGATAGTCGAGCAGATCCGCAAGGCTGGCGGGCAGGGCACTTTCTACCCGCTGGATCTCACCGAGCGCGC
>JBEKWD010000394.1:0-3235 GCA_049513435.1 Steroidobacteraceae bacterium
CACGACCGCCGCCGGGATCTGCGCAATCCTGGACCTGCTCGCCGCGGGCCGGCTGCCGCAGCGCGGCTTCATTCGCCAGGAGGACGTGCTGCTCAAGGACTTTCTGGAAAACCGCTTTGGCAAGGTGTATGCGACGCACGTGCCTGAGCGGCTCGAGATCCACGCATGAGCTACCAGAGTCTGTTGGCCGCGGCGGGCCTCGGCGCCGATCAGCTGCAGCACGGTGTACTGATTGCGCGTACGCCTATCGACGGTACCGAGCTCGGCCGCCTTGAGGCGGATACGCCCGAGCGGATCGAAGCCAAGATCGCGGCTGCCGTCGCGGCGTTTCGTCGGTGGCGCCTCGTCCCGGCGCCAGCGCGGGGCGAGTTGGTGCGGAGCTTTGCCGAACGGGTACGCCGCAACAAAGATGCGCTGGGCGCCCTGATCAGTCTCGAGTCCGGCAAGATCCTCTCCGAAGGCCTGGGCGAGGTGCAGGAGGTCATCGACATCTGTGATTTCGCCGTCGGTCTGTCGCGACAGCTCTACGGATTGACGATCGCCTCAGAGCGGCCGCATCACCATATGCTCGAGCGCTGGCACCCGCTCGGTCCGGTAGCGATCATTAGCGCCTTCAATTTTCCGATGGCCGTGTGGGCGTGGAACGCCGCGCTCGCGCTGGTCTGCGGCGATTCAATCCTGTGGAAGCCCTCGGACAAGACTTCGCTGTGCGCGCTCGCCCTGCACCGGCTGCTCGATGCGGCGATTGCGGCCGACCCTCAGGCTCCGACCGGGCTCTCGGCGCTGGTCCTGGGTGGCCCTTCCGCCGGAGAACAACTGGCCGCGCATCGGGCGATCCCGCTCGTGAGCGCGACTGGCAGCACCGCGATGGGCCGCGCAGTGAGCCTGGCGACGGCCGCACGCTTCGGTCGTGCACTGCTGGAACTGGGTGGCAACAATGCTGCAATTGTCACGCCAGCAGCCGACCTGGCGCTTAGTGCCCGCGCGATCGTATTTGCAGCGGCGGGTACCGCGGGACAGCGCTGTACGAGCCTGCGCCGCCTACTGGTGCACCGAACGGTATATGAGGCGCTGCTCGCGCCGCTGCGGCGGGCCTATGCCAGCCTGCCGATCGGCAATCCGCTCAGCGCCGAGACCCTGGTCGGACCCTTGGTTGACGGGGCCGCAGTCGAGCGCATGCAAGGCGCATTGGCCGTGGCACGGCAGGCCGGCGCGCGTATCAGTGGCGGTGAGTCGGTGCGCCTGCCAGGACTCGAAGGCGGACACTACGTGCGCCCGGCGCTGGTGGAACTCCTCGCGCCGATCGATATCTCGCGACAGGAAACCTTTGCTCCGATCCTGTATGTGTTTCCCTACGGGCAGTTCGAGCAGGCGATCGCGAGCCAGAATGACGTCAGTCACGGTCTCTCCTCGGCGTTGTTCACCACCAATCTGTTGGAGGCCGAGACCTTCCTATCGGCCGAGGGCAGCGACTGCGGTATCGCTAATATCAATGCCGGACCGAGCGGTGCCGAGATAGGTGGCGCCTTCGGCGGTGAGAAGGAGACCGGTGGCGGGCGCGAGTCCGGGAGTGATGCATGGAAGGCTTATATGCGACGTCAGACCCAGACGATCAACTACTCGCCGCACCTGCAGCTGGCGCAGGGCGTGAAGTTCGACATCGTTTAAGCGGGGACCAACGTGAGCAGTTCCGATCTGCGACCGACCCATCTTGAGGTCGATCTCGCACGACTCCATGACAACTATCAAGTGATCGCGAGGCATGTCGCACCGGCGCATATGATGCCGGTGCTGAAGGCGAACGCTTACGGCCATGGACTCGTGTCGGTAGCGAAGATGCTCGAAGGCATACAACCGTTTGCGGTTGCGGTCGCCTATCTGGAGGAGGCGCTGAAACTGCGCGAGGCGGGAGTACGCACACCTGTGCTTGTCCTCGGAGCCGCCGTGGAGTCCCAGATACCGCGCTTTCTCGAAAACGATCTGACGCTCACGGCACCATCGGTCGACAAATTGCTGGCGATCAACGAGTGTGCAGCCGCGAAACGGATCAAAGCGCGAGTGCACCTTAAGATCGACACGGGGATGGGGCGCATCGGCACGCATTGGTACAGCGCCGAACGGTTGTTGGAGGCCTCTCTCGATACCCGTAGCGTCGAAGTGGAAGGCATCTTCACCCACTTAGCGAACGCCGATGCACCCGATATGACGCACGCGCGCCTGCAGCTTGCGCGCTTCCATGAAGTATTGAGTTTCTACGAGCGGCGCTCGTTGCCGACTCCGCTGCGCCATGTGGCGAACTCGGGCGCGATCCTGCAGTTGCCGGAAAGCCACTTAGACATGGTTCGGCCGGGAATCTTATTTTTCGGATCGAGTCCGAGTGCGCAGTTACCCTTGACATTGCCGGTGACGCAGGCGCTTCGTTGGGTGACTCAGGTCGTCTTCTTCAAGGTGATTCAGGGGGGCGATCCCGTGAGCTACGGGTCACGATGGGCACCCGCGTCCCCCACGCGGATAATCACTCTTCCGGTTGGCTATGGCGATGGCTACATGCGTGCCATGAGCGGGCAAGCCGAAGTCATCGTACAAGGACGACGCATGCCGGTGGTGGGCTCCATCTGCATGGATCAGATTATGGTGGACATCGACAAAACCAGCGCCTACAACGGGGACGAGGTCGTGCTGCTCGGCGAGAGCGGCGACGCCCGGATTCGTATCGAAGAGCTCGCAACCTGGGCCAACACCGTTCCGCACGAAGTGCTCACCAGCATCAACACTCGCGTGCCGCGCGTGTATCGTGATGTGGCACGCTAATCGGCGGCCGACTTCGGATCGACTGACTCGCGTTGCCGGCAGACCTTCGCTCTCTCAAAATCAAACATCCCTAGATTCACCGGTACCGTTTTCGAGCGGGCGCGATGCGTCCGTTACTTGCTCTCGATCAGCTTGACTATCGCATGCAGCAGCCGGTTGGCGGGCGTCGCGACGCCCAGCGTTTCGCCACGCCGCACGATCAAGCCGTTCAGATGATCGATCTCACTGCGCTTGCCGCGCGCCAGATCCCGCGCTCGATGAGTACTGGCCCGGTACCGTCTCAGCAATTTTTCGTACGGCCGCATCGACGTCGCCCGGAATCGTCACGTCATCGGCCTTCGCCACGGCCACGCATTCATCGACAACGTCGCGCATGACGGCAGTTATGCCCTCGCCCTTCACGAGCCGGCCGTACGGCAATTGC
>JBEKWD010000395.1:0-3235 GCA_049513435.1 Steroidobacteraceae bacterium
CCGAAGGGCGTGAAGGCGGGCGATGAGATCCGTTCCGGCGCCGATGCCCCGATCAAGGCAGGCAACGCGCTGCCGCTGCGGCACATCCCGGTCGGCAGCACGGTGCACAACATCGAGTTGAAGGCGGGCAAGGGCGGCCAGCTGGTGCGCTCGGCCGGCGGCTCCGCGCAATTCGCGGCGCGCGAAGGACTGTATGCCAGCGTGCGCCTGAAGTCCGGCGAGATCCGCAAGATCCACATCGACTGCCGCGCCACGATCGGCGAAGTCGGGAACGATGAGCACAACCTGCGCGTGTACGGCAAGGCGGGCGCGGTGCGCTGGCTCGGCGTGCGTCCGACGGTGCGCGGCGTCGTGATGAACCCGGTCGATCACCCGCACGGCGGCGGCGAAGGCAAGTCCGGCCAGGGTAACCCGCATCCGGTGAGCCCATGGGGCCTGCAAACCAAGGGCAAGAAGACGCGCCAGAACAAGCGCACCGACGCCATGATCCTGCAGCGCCGCAAGAACAAACGCATTTAATTGGAGTACCGACAGTGCCTCGTTCGCTAAAAAAGGGCCCGTTCGTAGATCTGCACTTGGCCAAGAAAGTGCAGACGGCGAGTCAGAAAAACGATCGCCGTCCGATCAAGACCTGGTCGCGGCGCTCCATGATCATTCCCGACATGGTGGGCCTCACCATCGCGGTCCATAACGGCCGCCTGCACGTGCCGGTGCTCGTCTCGGAGAACATGGTCGGGCACAAGCTCGGCGAGTTCGCGCCGACGCGAACCTTCAAGGCGCATTCGGGCGACAAGAAAGTGTCGGCGGCGGAGTAAACATGCAGACCAAAGCCGTATTGCGCTACGCGCGCATCTCACCGCAGAAATGCCGGCTCGTCGTGGACACCATCCGCGGCAAGTCCGCGACGCTTGCCGTGAACACGCTCAAGTTCATGCCGAAGAAGGGCGCGAAGATCGTGCTCAAGGTGCTCGATTCGGCGATCGCCAATGCTTACAACAACTTCAACGCCGATGTCGACGAGTTGAAAGTGACGCGCGTGGAAGTCGACGCTGCGCCGATGTTCAAGCGCTTTCACGCGCGCGCCAAGGGGCGCGGCGTGCGCATTGCCAAGCGCAACAGCCACATCCTGGTGCAGGTGTCCGACGGGAAGGAAGGAAACTAGCATGGGTCAAAAAGTCAATCCGGTCGGCATTCGCTTAGGCATCACGCGCGACTGGGAGTCGAAGTGGTACGCGGGCTCCAAGACGTTCGCCTCGAACATCCACACGGATTTCCTGGTGCGCAAGTTCCTCATGAAGAAGCTCGCGGACGCCTCCGTGAGCCACATTCACATCGAGCGCGCCGCGCGCCGCGCCAACATCACGATCCACACGGCGCGGCCGGGCATCGTGATCGGCAAGAAGGGCGAGGACATCGAGAAGCTGCGCGCCGCGGTCGCCAAGATTCTCGGCATGACGGTGCAGGACGTGCGCCTCAACATCGCGGAGATCAGAAAGCCCGAGCTCGATGCGAAGCTCGTCGCCGAGGGTATCTCGCAGCAGCTCGAGAAGCGGGTCATGTTCCGCCGCGCCATGAAGCGCGCCGTGACCAACACCATGCGCTCGGGTGCGCTCGGCATCAAGGTGCGCATCTCCGGCCGCCTGAACGGCTCGGAAATCGCGCGCACGGAAACGAACCGCGAGGGCCGCGTGCCGTTGCACACCTTCCGCGCCGACATCGACTACGGCCTTGCCGAGGCGATGACCACGTACGGCGTGATCGGCATCAAGGTGTGGATCTTCAAGGGTGAAGTATTCGATCAGCCCGAGGCGGAGACCGTCGAGGGCGAGGCCGCCCAGGCCGAGGGTGCGGCGCCGGCAGCGGCGAAGCCGGCCGAGACGCCGGCGCCCGTGCAGAGCTGAAGACTTAGGTAACGACACATGATGCAGCCGAAGCGGACCAAGTTCCGCAAACAATTCAAGGGCCGGATCTCGGGCAGCGCGCAGCGCGGCAACTCCGTGGCGTTCGGCGAGTACGGCCTGAAGGCCACCGACCGTGCACGCATGACCGCGCGCGAGATCGAGGCGGCGCGCCGCGCCATCTCGCGCTACGTGAAGCGCGGCGGCCGTATCTGGATCCGTGTGTTCCCGGACGTGCCGATCACCCAGAAGCCGCTCGAGGTGCGCATGGGCTCGGGCAAGGGCAACGTCGAGTACTGGGTCGCGAAAGTGTTGCCCGGCAAGGTGCTGTTCGAGATCGAAGGCATGAGCGAGACCATCGCGCGCGAAGCCTTCCGCCTCGCCTCCGCGAAGCTCTCGGTGTCGACGGCGTTCGTCAAGCGACAGGTGCGCGCATGAAGGCGAAAGATCTGCAGGGCAAGGCCCCCGCGGCGCTCGGCGAGGAGCTGCTCAAGCTCCGGCGCGAGCAATTCAATCTACGGATGGCGCGCGCCACGGGGCAGGCCGCGAAGCCGGATCAGTTTGCGAAAGTGCGCAAGAACATCGCGCGCGTGAAGACGGTGCTCGCCCAAGCGCGCGCCCGCGGAGGTAAGGCCTGATGTCGACTACGAACCCCACTGCGGAGAAAGACGTGGAGCAGACCGCGGCGCCGAGCCCCGGCCAGCGCTTGCTCACGGGCAAAGTGGTGAGCAACAAGATGGACAAGACCATCGCCGTATCGGTCGAGCGTCTGGTGAAGCACCCGATGTACGGCAAGTACATCCGCCGCACCACCAAGCTCCTGGCGCATGACGACAAGAACGAATGCCGCGAGGGCGACACGGTATCGATCAAGCCGTGCCGACCGCTGTCGCGGCGTAAATCCTGGATGCTGGTGCGCGTTATCGAGCGCGCCCGAGCCGAATAAAGGACCGACATGATTCAGCTTCGAACCATGCTCAACGTAGCCGACAACTCCGGCGCCAAGCGCTTGATGTGCATCAAGGTGCTCGGCGGCTCGAAGCGCCGCTACGCCGCCGTGGGCGACGTCATCAAAGTGAGCATCAAGGACGCGATTCCGCGCGGCAAAGTAAAGAAGGGCGAGGTTTACGACGCGGTGGTGGTGCGCACCAAGAGCGGCGTGCGCCGCGCCGACGGCTCGCTGATCCGCTTCGACACGAACGCGGCGGTGCTGCTCACCAACAAGCTCGAGCCCATCGGCACCCGCATCTTCGGGCCCGTCACGCGCGAGCTGCGCAACGTGCAATTCATGAAAATCATCTCACTCGCTCCGGAAGTGCTGTGATGCAGAAGATACG
>JBEKWD010000396.1:0-3228 GCA_049513435.1 Steroidobacteraceae bacterium
CGCGCTGATCGTGGTCACGGGCGTGTCCGGCTCGGGCAAGTCCTCGCTGGTGTTCGATACTTTATTCGCCGAGGGGCAGCGGCGCTACGTCGAGACATTCTCGCCTTATGCGCGCCAGTTCCTCGATCGCATGGACAAGCCCCAGGTCGATCGCATCGAGCACATTCCGCCCGCCATTGCGATCGACCAGGTCAATCCGGTGCGCACTTCACGCTCGACCGTGGGCACCATGACCGAGCTCAATGATCATCTGAAACTGCTGTTTGCGCGTGCGGCGCGCTTGTACTGCCGTGGCTGCGGCAATCTCGTGCGCCGCGATCATGCGCAGAGCATTGCCGACGCGCTGCCCGCAGCCTGCGCCGATCTTGATGCGCCGCTGCTGCTGATCTGCTTCCCGGTGCCATTGCCAGCGCGCATGCAGGTCGCGGAGCTCAAAGCCGAGCTCGGCAAGCTCGGCTATACGCGCATCCATCGCGAGCAGGCGCGAGTGCTGAGCGTCATCCAGGATCGCTTGCGCATCGATGGCATCGAGCGCAGCCGCCTGATCGAGGCGCTGGAGGCGGCCCTGCGCGCCGGCCATGGCCGCATCAGCGTACACGCGCTCGATCCGCAAGGAACCGAGCAGCGCGTGCTGCGCTATTCCAGTGATCTGCACTGCGCGCAGTGCGACCTGCATTACCAGGACGCGACGCCGGGCCTGTTCTCGTTCAACTCACCCCTCGGCGCCTGCGAAACCTGTCGTGGCTTCGGTCGGGTGATCGGCATCGACTACGGACTGGTGATTCCCGACGAGGGCAAGAGCCTCGCGCAGGGCGCGCTGCGACCCTTTCAGACGCCTTCGTACAAGGAGTGCCAGGACGATCTGTTGCGATTTGCGAAAAAGCGCGGCATAGCCACTGACATTGCCTGGCGCGAGCTACCAGCGGCCGCGCGGCAATGGGTCATCGAGGGCGAGGGTCCCTGGAACAAGAAGGTCTGGTACGGCGCGCGCCGCTTCTTCGAATGGCTCGAGAGCCGCGCCTACAAAATGCATATCCGGGTGCTGCTGTCCAAGTACCGCAGCTACACGCTGTGCCCGAGCTGTCGCGGTGCGCGTCTGAAGCCCGATGCGCTGCTCTGGCGCCTCGGCGGGTTGCCGATCGATGCGCTCATGCAATTGTCGATCGAGCGCTGCCGCGCCTTCTTCGAGCAATTGCAACTGCCCGCGCCGCTGGACGCGGCCACGGATCTGCTGCTCGGTGAGGTGCGCTCGCGCCTGAGATTCCTGTGCGAGGTCGGACTGGACTACCTCACGCTCGATCGTCAGTCGCGCACGCTCTCGGGCGGGGAGGTTCAACGCATCAACCTGACCACCGCGCTGGGCACCTCGCTGGTGCACACGCTGTTCGTGCTCGATGAGCCCTCGATCGGACTGCATCCGCGCGACATGCAGCGCGTGATCACGGTGATGAAACGCTTGCGCGATGCGGGCAATAGCCTGCTCGTGGTCGAACACGACGCGCAGATCATGCGCGAGGCCGACTTGATTCTCGACATGGGCCCCGGAGCCGGCGAGCACGGCGGCCGCATCGTGTGCTACGGCACGCCGACGCAGGTCATGGCGCATCCCGCGTCGGTCACCGGCGCCTGGCTTGCGGGCCGCCGCAGCCTGCCGCGGCTGCGCGCGAGCGCCGCGGCGCAGCCCGCGATGCGCGGCGCGCATTCGATTCGTCTCTATGGCGCCGGCGAGCATAACCTCAAGCAGCTCGACATCGAGATTCCGCTGCATCGCCTGGTGTGCCTGACGGGCGTGTCCGGCTCGGGTAAATCGACGCTGGTACAGGGCGTGCTCTATCCGGCGCTGCAGCAGGCGCATGGTAAGCCGACCGAAGCGCCCGGTGCGCACCGGCGACTGGAAGGGGCTGAATTGATCGAGGCAGCAGTACTCATCGATCAGACGCCGATCGGGCGTACCACGCGCTCGAACCCCGCCAGCTATGTCGGAGCGTTCGATGAGATCCGCGCGCGTTTTGCCGCCGAGCCGGAGGCGCGATTGCGCCGCTACACCGCCGGCACATTCAGCTTCAATAGCGGCCGCGGTCGCTGCCCGGCCTGCGGCGGCAATGGTTTTGAGCACATCGAGATGCAGTTTCTGTCTGACGTCTACCTGCGCTGTGGCGAGTGCAGCGGTCTTCGCTACCGCCCCGAGACCCTGGAGATCCGCATCAGCGGAGCCGACGGCCGACGCGCCAATATCGCCGAAGTGCTCGCCATGACAGCCACCGAGGCCCTGCACTTCTTCACCGAGGCGCCGGCGGTGCGTGCCCGGCTGCAGCCCCTGGTGGACGTCGGGCTCGATTACGTGCGGCTCGGCCAACCGGTACCGACGCTCTCGGGCGGGGAAGCGCAGCGCCTGAAGCTCGCCGGCTACCTCAACGAGGCCATGCTCCAGGGCGCTGGACGCAAGCGCGCAGCAAGGTCCAGGGGCACGCCCGCGCCGGCCGCCGTCGGCGCCAGCAGCGCGGCGAGCGGGAAGTTATTGATCTTCGATGAGCCAACGACCGGCCTGCACTTCGAGGACATTGCGCGCCTCGTGCATGCCTTCGGCCTGCTGCTGCAGGCGGGTCACTCATTGCTCGTCATCGAGCACAATCTCGATGTGATCGGCGCAGCCGACTGGCTCATTGATCTGGGCCCGGAAGGAGGCGAGCACGGCGGTGAGCTGCTGGCCACCGGCACGCCCGATCAGTTCATGCGCGCGGCGCGCTCGGGACGCACTCGCTCGCACACCGCGCGCGCATTACTGGATTACACCGGCGCCCCTGGGGCGTCGCGGCAGGTGGCCGAGCCGGCACCGGCGCGCCAGTACGCGGCCACAAGCGCTGAGGCCGAGGCGCATGATCAGGTCGTCGTGCGCGGCGCGCGCGAGCACAATCTCAAGGGCGTGGATGTTGAGATTCCACACGATCGCTTTACGGTCATCACCGGCGTATCGGGCTCGGGCAAATCAACTCTGGCTTTCGACATCCTGTTCAATGAAGGCCAGCGCCGCTATCTCGAATCACTCAATGCCTATGCGCGCCAGTTTGTGCAGCCCGCGGCGCGACCCGATCTGGATGCGATACACGGTATTCCGCCCACCGTGGCCATCGAGCAGCGCGCGAGCCGCGGTGGTCTGAAGAGCACGGTGGCCACCTTGACCGAGATCTATCATTTTCTGCGCCTGATCTACGTGCGCCTCGGCACCCA
>JBEKWD010000397.1:0-3228 GCA_049513435.1 Steroidobacteraceae bacterium
ATATTCGTCGGCCTTCTTTCCTCCATCGACTATAGTTGACTACACCGGATTCATTCTTTCGAATATACCAGGCAAGATCGCATAGATGACCGGCGGCCATGTGGATGCTTCGATGCAAGTCTGGTAACACGTCCTCTGCTCGGTCAAGCAACTCTAGGAGCTGATCGACGGATTGTTCGAACTTCGCATGTCTGCGGGACCACAAATATCCGCGCAGAAAGTTGAATCGGTCGTAGAGTTCGAAGACTGAGCCGCCAGGCGAAGGTAAAGCGGGCGGTACGGTACCGATGCATTGGTCGAAGTGGCGAAGCTTCATCGACACGTGGAAATAGTCGAGCACGAATCGCGTGGGTACCGGCAAAAGCGATCTCAACCTTAGCAGCGATTCCGCGCCGTCGGTCATCAAGGTAATTGGCTGTTCCGAGGTAATATGAAGGCGGTTGACGAAAGCGGCCAATCGACGTTTCAGTCCCGCCACGGCCTTGATCGCGCTTGCAAAGACCCATATTCTCCCGTCTATTTCGCCGGCCCCAGTGAGAATATCGAAATTGCGGCGCGGCCCCTTTCTTGTCCGCCGAGCGTATCCGCCGTCGAAAGCGAGCGTCACAGTGCGTGGCGCCGAGCGAATCCGCCGCCAATCCGCAAATGGCTCGCGAATCTGATCCTGATCCAAACGATGACCCGCCTGTAAGGTTGCCGCCCTGACTGATACACGGCAGAACCTTGGATGCACACCCAGCAGGTCGTGCAAAATCGCCGCCGCTTGGCGGTAGCTATGCTGGCTTGCCAGGTTGGCGGCGAGATATCGTAATTCGTTGGTCGATCGAGTTAACCATCCTTTGAGGGGAGAGATGGCACGGCGCTGAGACGTGTTGCAGGTGCAGCTCAAAACCCGAGGACTCGGCAGGTAGACCCGGCCGAATGTCGTGTGAATCCGACGCAGCTTCCAGTCCTTGATGGCGAGTTTCTTGCCGCAACTGCACCGGCGACGCGCCTCCACGATCTCCGCCGCCTGGGCAGACACGAATTCGCTTTCTATGGCGCGAATGAGTGTCTTGGCCTCCTCGAGACTCAAACCGATGTCGCCGGCCGCTGGACTCTCTGAGCCGCGACCGATGATTTAGGACGCGATGCGTGCCTGACCTCGCTCCTGCATCCGCAAACTCGACCGAAACAAGCATTCGCATACGCTTCCCCCTGCGTTCTCCCGAGAGGCGTAAACTACTCCGAAATCGGCACCGACCCCACCGTTTCTAACGGTTCCGAAGAACTTCAAGGAAGTGGACAAGTCCTACATAGCGACCGGCTGCCGAGCGCTAACCGCTTAATTTACGGGCTTTCGGCTGGTCGGTTTGCTCACACGCATTATGATTGGTGGGCTTGCCCGGCAATGCCGTATTAATGCACGCGTTAGATAGCATTAGATCGTTTGCTGTTGTATGGCCACAGCGTTGGCCACGAGCTCATTGCGGACAATCGCTTTTTACTGGTTCGCCTGACTGGTCGACTTTAAACCCCCTTCGCCGCCAACATTCAGGAATTTCGCGAATTGGGGGTTACACTCCACCTCTGTCGTGCCCTAATGAACGGCATGGCGCAAGTCTTCGTCCGAGGTCCAGCGTAACAGGAATCGTGTACGTACTGCATGGCGCCGCTCTTGAAGTGCCCTGGAGAACGGGGCGCGGCTACTCTGGCTAGCGCCGGGCATTTTCTCCAGCGCCGTGATCTTAACGGTTTTTTAAAAGAATCCGTTCAGGATTGTCCATTAATGAACAGTTTGCTCAATTGCCATCCGTACCAGACCCGACACCGGCACGGATTCAATGACGGTGGCTCTGAACGGTCACCTTTGTATCGTGCATAAATGGAGAGTGGTCCATACATGGACGCCCCCTTCTTGCCAAGCACTTTCTTCTGTCTTGGGGTGACCTCCGCGTAGCACCCGGAATGGACCGCTCTCCAATCCGCGCGAATTGCTGGCGCGGGTGCGGGCAGTTCGGCGGCGGCGCCGAACGGATGAGCCCGATACCGCCGCGGAAAGCCGCGGCGCCTGTGTGTCATCAATTTGTCGTTGTATGTCAGACGAGGAAATGAAGCGACATCGCCCCGGCACAGGGCGGCGGTAGTCTGTTACCCAGCGCAAGGGACAGGATTCGCCGATGAACAGCTTTCTCCGATCAAGCGCGGCACTTGGAATATCGGCCGTGCTCTGCTCCAGTGGATGCAGTGGTGGCTATTTCACCACCCAGATATTCACCGATGAAACGACCGGGGCCACTGCTCCGACCTGGGTCGGGCAGTCCTCTCCGATGGCTGCCTATCGCAATTACTCATGCTCGGCCACCAACTGCTCGCTGGCCACGGTCGCAAGCAGCCCCACTTACCCGCCCATGATGCTCGCCGTCGCCAAAACGACGACCATCATCTCGCTCAGTGATGACCCGGTTGCGGACGGCGTCGCCATGGGGTCCGCCGCCAAGGCAATCAAAAGCGACGACTCTGGCGAAGAGGTCGCTAAACAATGACTGTTCAACCTGTCTTTTTCCCACAACGAGGCTTAAGACTATGCGTCATCCATTGATCGCTTCCTTGGTGCCGAGCGCGGCGTGCGTTGCATATACCTCCGCTCAATCGGAGCCTGCCCCCTCACCTCCTTCGCAAGATTTCGCCACTATGAAGACTACCCATCTCGCAAGGCCTCAACAAGAAATTGCCTGCGTGCAAGCCGCCGCCAACCTTGATGCTCTACGGGCCTGCAGGCCGCAGCCGCCAGGAGGCCACGCAGGACCACCGCCGGCGCAGTAGCGTCGATGATTCGCTCTTCTAACTTTTATGGAGAAAAACAAATGAATACCGTGCTGAATATCACTCGAAACTCATTCCTGTGTCTGGTTGCGGCCTGCCCGCTGTTCGCCATCGCATCGCCTCCTGAAGATGCACTATTTGCGGGCGGCGCCTGCGCGATGGAATTTCACCGTCCTGGTCCTCCGATGGGACCGCCGTTCGTGGGACCGCAGCTCGGCACTCAGCACCTGCCGCCCTATCTGGTGGACCTGACACTGACCGAGGACCAACAGGACAAAGTGTTCGCCATCCTTCACTCCGCTGAGCCGGCGCTGCGCGAGCAGGAAAAAGCAGTGCGCAAGGCGCGCGATGGGTTGCGCGATTTGGGCCGGTCGGCTAGATTCGACGCCGGCAGCGCCGCCACCTTGGCGCAGGCACTGGGGA
>JBEKWD010000398.1:0-3222 GCA_049513435.1 Steroidobacteraceae bacterium
CGAGCTGAGCCTGACGGCTGCTCACGAACGAGCCGTCACAGAAACCTTTTTGCACGAAACCGCGGTCAGCGTTCCGCAGCTATGGAGATTGAGCGATCGTTTGCCGGCGAACGGCTTGTCGCTGGGCGGCAATTGAGAGGGAGCGCAGCCGAAAGTGTGTTGCTCGGTGCGATGGTGGCATCGTTGGTGGACTCAAAGATGGCATCCGATCGACCGGAATGGCGTTCGCGCCGAGTCCGCCGCCGCTCGCCGATGCGGGGCAACCGGCGATCAGGAATGGCGATTGTAATAAGTCTTCTGATTCGATCATGAACTGTTGAACGGTTGCGTGTAAGGAGGGCGGGCTGAGAGGGGAGTTCCCCGATCGAACGTCTCGACGATCTTCATCCGTCCGCCGCAACATGGGCAGGCGTGCATCTGGTCCGGCGACGGCGCGACTGTATCGCCATTCGTCGCGACCAGTTCCGCGGCACCCAAGAGCTGCCGGCAAAGCTTTATCCTCTCAGCACGGTGACCATTGGCGAACAGGCCGTAATGACGAATGCGATGAAAGCCGTCTGGCAGCACGTGCAGCAGGAAACGACGGATGAACTCGCTGGCAGTGAGCGTCATCACCTTGGCGGTGCCGTCCTGCCGATAGTCCTTCCATCGAAAGCAAACCTTGCCATCGGAGAGTGACAGTATCCTGCTGTTTGAGATCGCCACACGGTGGGTGTAGCGCGCTAGATAGGACAAGACTTGGCCGGGACCACCAAAGGGACGTTTGGCGTAGACCACCCACTCGCGCTTGCGCAGGGGAGCGAGGTAGGCGCTGAATGCGCCCGCCGTCGTAAGGCGAGCCAGATGGCCGAAGAACTGAAGCTCTCCCGCACCGTGCAACGCCACCAAGCGTTCCGTGAACAATCGCCGGAACAGCCGAGAAAGCACGCGAACCGGCAGGAAGAAGTTCGGCCGGCATCGCATCCACTCCTCACCATCCGGCGAGATTCCGCCCGCCGCCACGATGCAGTGAACGTGCGGGTGGTGATCGAGGTTCTGGCCCCAAGTGTGCAGTACGCCGATGAAGCCGATGTCGGCGCCGAGGTGCTTGGGGTCGGCCGCGATCGTGGTCAGCGCATCGGCGGCGGCCTTGAACAGAAGCCCATAGACCTTGGCTTTGTTCTGGTAGGCGATGGCGCCAATCTCCGCCGGCAGCGTGAACACCACGTGGAAATAAGGGACCGGCAGCAGCTCGGCCTCGCGGGCTGCCAACCATTCTGCGGCGGCCGACCATTGGCATTTGGGACAATGACGATTGCGACAGGAATTGTAGGCAATCCGCGTGTGCGCGCAGTCTTCGCAGCGCTCGACGTGCCCGCCCAGCGCGGCCGTACGGCACGCCTCGATTGCCGACATGACGCGGAGCTGGCCGAGGCTCAAATGGCCAGCGTTCTGTGTGCGCCATGCCTCCCCGTGGCGGTGGAAGATATCCGCCACCTCCAGCTTCGGCCGAAACACGTTGGCCGCATCAAGTCGGCGGCGCCACCGGCACCTTCAGAAGCTCAAGCGGACTTTGAATTTGCCGGATCGTATTGATGGCGACGCGGGCGTAACGCGCGGTGGCATTTAGATGCCGATGGCCGAGCAAATCCTGGATCACCCGGATATCCACACCTTGTTCCAAGAGGTGAGTGGCAAAGCAATGCCGCAGCGTGTGCACGGTGACGGTCTTGCTGAGACCGGCGACTTCGGCGGTCTGTCGGCAGACCCGCTCCAGTTGCCGCGCCGTGATATGCCGCTGCGGATCGGCGCCAGGGAACAACCAGTGTGACGGACGATCGATCTTCCAATAGGACCGCAGAAGATCGAGCAACTGATCGGACAGCATCACGTAGCGGTCTTTGCGCCCTTTGCCCTGCCGCACGTGGATAACCATGCGGGCGCTATCGATGTCCTTCACGGTGAGCGAGATCAACTCGGACACCCGCAGGCCCGCGGCGTAGATGGTCGAGAATACGGTTCTATATTTGACGTTGTGAGCCGCCTGCAGAAAGCGACCGACCTCCTCCCGCGACAGAATTGCCGGCAGCGGATCGGACCGCCGCGCCAGAGCGATATGGTCATGCGCGTCCTTTATGCCCATCGTTGTCTTGTAGAAGAACCGCAGCGCGCACATGATCTGATTGACGGCCTGTGGGCCGAGTCCGCGGCCAACAAGGCTTAGCTGATACTGGCGCACGTGCTCAAACGTCAGCTTGTCCGGAGACTTGCCGAAATGTTTGCTGAAGTTCTTGACGGCGCGGGTGTAAGCGGCTTGAGTTAGCGCCGACATGTTGCGGAGGCTCATGTCGTCGATCATGCGTTGCCGCAATGGTGAGATTTGCTCTGGCATCGAATACTCCTGTCAGTAGGTTGCACAAACGTGCAATCTTGACAGGCGCCGGTCGGCCCGGCGACGACTTCCCCGCCATCCCCTTCGCACAAGGTTCGCGAAATCTACGTTGTGCGAAGTATCAAGAATGGCTTTGTTGAGCCATATTCCCTACCGAAGGTCTATTTGCAGTCCGCGCAGCATTCGCCTTGCCACGCTTCACGGCCTTCCTTGATCAAAAAATAAATGATCGCGAGCGAGCCGGCACTGTCGATCCACCAAGCTCCAAAGGCCGCTTGCGCACCAAGGCTTACGACTGCGACCACCGACAACCAGCCACACGTAATGGATTCCACCGCATCGGTTCTCAGCGCACGGCTCCCCAGCCGATTAGCCAGATCAATCTTCCTCGTCGCGAGATACCGCATGATCGGGATTGCCAAGAGCGTGACGATGAATCCTGGCGCTGAGAACTCCCCGTGGTGCTGCGTCCAAAGGTTCCAGCCCGCAGCTACAATCACATAGGCTGCCAGCGCAAATAGCAGCACACTGCCGATCCGGCCTGCAATCCGCTCAGCATCCTCAGAAAACGCGTGGCCGTGGCGAAGCTCGACCGAGAGCCGCCACATCAGCACGCCGGCGGAAATCAACTCGATGACGCTGTCCAGTCCAAAGGCGAGCAGGACCAGGCTGCCGGACACAATGCCCGAACCGATTGCCACCACGGCCTCGATAGCCATCCAGCCGATCGTGATCCATTCGAGCCGAAATGCCTTCCGAACAAGCGGGCGGCGGTCAACTGTCGGCTTTGACGGGAGGATCAGCGGGGGCGGTGCACAGCACTCGTCCTCGCAGCGCTCCGCCACTTTGTC
>JBEKWD010000399.1:0-3213 GCA_049513435.1 Steroidobacteraceae bacterium
GATCTGATCGACGATGTGTTCGTATCGAGCTTCGGCAACGCACTGCTGACTCCGCTGGAGGATCAGGCACGCATCGAGCTCGCCTCGCTCGCGACGCTGGGGGATCGACTGGCCTTCACGACCGACTCGTATGTCGTCGAGCCGCTGTTCTTTCCCGGCGGGGATATCGGCAGCCTTGCGGTCAACGGTACCGTCAACGATCTGGCGGTCGGCGGCGCGAGGCCGCTGCACCTGAGCTGCGGCTTCATTCTTGAGGAAGGGCTCCCTGTCGAGATCCTGCGCCGCGTGGTCGCCTCCATGCGTGGTGCTGCCAGCGCGGCTGGCGTCACGATCGTGACCGGTGATACCAAGGTCGTGCCCCGGGGCGCCGCCGATAAGATGTATATCAACACGGCCGGGATTGGCGTGATCCCGCAGGGTATCGAAATCGGGGCGACGCGCGCCGCGCCTGGCGACGCCGTGCTGATCAGTGGGACGATTGGCGATCACGGCGCAACCGTACTTAAGGCGCGCGGGGATCTGGCCTTCGACGCCGCACTGCGGAGTGACTGCCAGCCGCTCACCGGCCTCGTGGCCGCGCTGCTGCAGGCTTGCCCGCAGGTGCACTGCCTGCGCGATGCGACGCGCGGCGGTGTGGCGACGGTGCTCAATGAGTTCGCCCAAGCCGCGGCGGTCGGCATTCTCGTCGAGGAGACGGCCATTCCCGTGCGCGATGAGGTGCGCGGCGTCTGCGAGCTGCTCGGCCTGGACCCGCTTTATATGGCTAATGAAGGCAAGCTCGTGGCGGTCGTGCCACGTCACAGCGAGCAGGCTGCGCTGGCGGCGATGCGTGCACACCCGAGCGGCAGCGATGCCGCGCTCATCGGTCGTGTGCGCGAGGGACCGCCCGGCAGCGTCGTGCTCGCAACCGTGTTCGGCGGCGAGCGCATCGTCGACATGCTCGTGGGTGATCAACTGCCGAGGATCTGCTGATGGAGGCGATGCCGCGTGCATGAGCTTGGTATCACGCAGAGCATCGTTGAGGCCTGCAACGCTGCGGCCGATGGCGCCTGCGTAGCCCGGGTCACCGTCGAGATTGGTTGTCTGTGCGCGGTACAGGCCGACGCCGTGCGCTTTTGCTACGACCTGTGCGCACAAGGCACGGCACTTGAGGGCTCAGTGCTCGACATCCAGGCGGTGCCGGGCCGAGGCAAGTGCCGCGATTGCGGTGAAGAGATGAGCGTTGAGAATTACCTCTGCATCTGCGCCTGTGGCTCGGTCGACATCGCGCTCAGCGGTGGCGATGAACTGCGTATCAAAGAAATGGAGATCCGCTAATGTGCGCCATCTGCGGTTGCTCAGATCATGAGGGTTTCACGCTGACTCACCCCGAGCATACGCATGATCATGCTCACGAGCACGAGCATGATCATGAGCATCATCATGAGCACCCCCATGCCCATGGGCACCCGCACGAGCATTCACACTCGCACGAGCACAGCGACGGCCAGCCGCACAGCCATGGGGTAACGATTTCACTCGAGCAGGCGGTGATGGCCAAGAACGATCGCGCGGCGCAGTCCAATCGCCTGTGGCTCGAAGAGCGCGGTATTTTCGCGCTGAACCTCGTCAGCGCGCCCGGTGCGGGCAAGACCACGCTGCTCGAGCGCACGCTCAACGATCTCGGTCAGGATCAGTCGATTACAGTGATCGAAGGCGATCAGGAAACCCAACTCGACGCGCAGCGCATTCAGGCCACCGGCTGTCGTGCCGTGCAGATCAATACCGGCGCCGGTTGCCATCTGGACTCTGAGATGGTCGCGAAGGGGCTGCAAGCACTTCGACCCGCTCTGAATTCCATCGTGATGATCGAGAATGTCGGCAACCTGGTCTGCCCGGCGCTGTTCGATCTGGGCGAGAACGCGCGCGTCGCGCTGCTGTCAGTGACCGAGGGAGAGGACAAGCCGCTCAAGTACCCGCAGATGTTTCGTTCCTCGCAGCTCATGCTGTTGAACAAGATCGATCTGCTGCCGCATATTCGCTTCAGCGTGGATCAATGCATCGAGTACGCGCACCGCGTCAACCCTTCCCTGCTGGTCATGCAGGTGTCGGCGACGACGGGCGCAGGCATGGCGGCCTGGTACCAGTGGTTGCGGCAGCATACGAAGGCCGCGCGGCTCGCGCCCACAGCCGGGGAGCGCGGACTCGGTCAAGTGTCAGGTTAATAACCCGTGCCCTTCATGCGCGCCGCCTGAGCGCATTCATCCGCCACCTTGAAATAGCGCTGCACGCCGTCGGCTCCGACATCAAACGGATGCGGCTCGCCAGGCTGGCGCGCCGCTATCAGGCGCACCTTGGTGTATGCCTCGTCAAATTCCGAATGATTGGACATGATCACGCTTGCACCCGTGGCCGCTGCGGCCTTGGCCATCTTGCGCTGCGAGTCGCTGTAGACCGCGAGTCCAGCCACATCATGGACGATCCCGGCTATCGACGTGCCGCCCGAATAAGCCACGTTGAGCGGCTTGCCATGATCCTTCACCGTGAACAGCATGGACAAAGTGCCAGGTGTATGACCAGGAGTGGTAACGAGCGTGACCGTGTTGGCGCCCACCGTGATTTTCTGCCCATCGACGCCAGTGATGTCGCGCCTGGGCTTACCGCCCGGCATGTCAGGGCCCTGCGCAATCATGTCCCAGTCGGGGGCGCCCATCACAACGCGCGCACCATAAGTGTCCTGCAGCAGCTTGGCTCCCTGGTCGTGATCTGAATGCCCATGGGTGACGATCACATATTTGATCTTCTTGGGATCCAGATGCATTTTCTTCAGCCCGTCCACGATCTCCGGCGCGGCCGCATAATTGAACAAGGTATCGAGGATGATGATCCCGTCGCGGTCGGTCAGCGCCCAGGAGGAGTGAATCTTGGTACCGAGCCAATAGAGGTTGTCGAAGACTTGGTGCGGCTGGGCATACCAGATGGCCCGATCAGCGGCCGTGAGGTTTGCGCCCACCGCCGCCGCGGGCGCAATGCAGACCCGCGCCAGCAAACCGGTGAAATCGAAGCCGGCCGCCACCTTTGCCGCCGTGAGATGCCCCTCGTAACTGTCCGGCGCAGGTGCCGGCTCGCGAGGCGGCTGCTGAGCTACGGCAGTACCGAGGCTGGCGCACGCCAGCGTGACCATGAGCGCTGTGACACGCATGTACGTTGCCATTGCTTTTTACCTCTAATGTT
>JBEKWD010000400.1:0-3213 GCA_049513435.1 Steroidobacteraceae bacterium
GTAGATACTTGGCGTCATTGTAGATGTGGCCCCAAGCAATAGACGGGATACCCAGCTCTAGCGGCTTGGGGGCTTCGCGACTAACTTGCAGGCCTGCGGGCCCGCCACCGGTGTCCATTCGCTCACAAAACACTGAGCCCTTACCTATCAAGATCACGCAACGGTTCTGAGGGTCACGAGCTAAGCGCTTTGCAAGGATTTATTTTAACCATGGTGTCTAACTGGAAGAGAACCCTAAACTAAGACACGAAATTCTAGCCCCCGGTGCGGTCGCAAGAACACGAAACAGGTTCGGCACCAGCGTGATCTTCGCTCGTATCTCTGCACGGAGTCGCCCGATCGCGCCGCTTCTGTGAATCGCGTGTCGATTTCATTTGTTGGCATCCTGATCGATTGCCTCCCGGCCCACCGATAATGTGATGTCCCGCTTTGATGTGTCTTTCAAATGATCAAGCGCCGAGGCCAGACTGCCATCCTCCTCTATTTTCCTGCTTCACCTTTCGGTCACGGGCAGATCGTACTCCTGTTTTGACTTGGAGACCGATCCTGCTGCGCGGCGCACTTCTATAGCTGGCAATTAAGATTCTTTGATGGCATTGTCGACAGTATGCCAAGTGACGAGCGGAGTCAGTCGGCGTTTGGCGAAGATGCCTTGGGCGAGCGCATTGCTGAACGGCGCGAAAGTCAAGGAGTGATCCTGAATATCCATTACCAGCACGAATTTGGCTTCCTCCTTGGAAGCCCATGGTCCGGCTTTAAGCGTAACGCCGGGCGGGAAGCCAGAGGCCAACGCCTGGCTAATCAGTTGGCATCCTCCCTTGTCCATCTTTGCAATAGAGCTCGGCTAGATATAGCGGCGTGATAACATTGTCCTGATGCGATGAGTGAGCTACGGCGGGTCAACATTCAGTCGACCGCTTTCGGCGGTCTAAAGTTAGTGCGACTGTCAGCGGGGATCGTCAAAGTGTGAATTATTGCGTAAGCCGCCGCGCTGACCCAAGCGTCACTTCATCCCAACCGCCGGTTAAACACCCAGCCGCCGATCGCCAGAGTGAGGACTGCCGTGACCGCCAACGGCCACAAATCTGATGTCAGCCGATCGACGCCGATGCCTTCGAGGTACACCCGCCGCGATATATCGATCATGTAGCGCAGCGGATTAATCAAATCGAAGTCCTGTATAGCCTCCGGCATGCTGGTCGGAGAAGTGAAAACTCCGGACAGGAGCATAAGGGGCATCGCGAGCAAGAAGCACAGAAGCAGCGCTTGCTGCATGGTTCCTACCAGCGACGAAAGCAGAAGTCCGATTCCGGTCACTGCCAGGAGAAACAAGGTTAGGCCCAAATAAAGCGTGAGGAACGACCCTGCGAAGGGAATCCGAAACCAAAGCTGAGCGACCAGCAGGAAGACGGTGGCTTGGCTGAGGAACACGAGCAGCGAAGGCAACGCCTTGCCAATCATGAGTTCGGCGGGACGAAAGGGTGTTACGAGCAACTGGTCAAAGGTCCCTTCCTCCTTTTCGCGAGCGACGCCCATCGCCGTCATCAGGAGCATCTCGGGAAGCGTGAGTGTGCCAATCAAACCTGGGATGATGCTCCAACGATCCACCAGGTTCTCATTATACCAAGTGCGGGTGGTCACCCTTACCGGCGGCCCGCCGCCGCCATGCGCTGCCCACCATTTAGCATTGAACGAATCGAATACGGTGCTGACATAGTTGAGCGCTGTGCCGGCCGTGTTCGAATTGCGACCGTCGGCGATGACCTGTACGGCGGCCGATTGCCCGGAAAGTAAGCGGCGCTCGAAATCCTGATCGATCTGAACCGCGACCAAGGCGCGTCGCTCGTCAATCATGGTCTTCAGGTCTGCGGCGCGTTCGAGATTTGCAACCCGTTGGAACACGCCCGAGCCGTCCAACGAAGCGAGCAGCTCCGATGACGCGGCGCTGCGGTCGCGGTCAAAGGCTATGTAGGCAACGCGGGTCAAATCGTAGTTCACGACATACCCGAACACGATGCACTGTATGACCGGCGGGACAAAAAGGACGGCGCGTCCGCGTGGATCCTTGAGCATTGCAAGGAGTTCTTTGCGGACCAAAGCGACGATGCGGAAAATGGCGGCGAGCATGATCTACCTCAGTCGAGCTGCTTCCTGAATCCCACCCGGGTCAGGCCGAACAGCAGAACGGCCATGCCGGCCAGCACGGCCAGATTCGGTAGAATGATGGGCCAGACATCGCCCGCCAGCAACACGGTCTGGAGGAGCGCGACGTAGTACCGTGCGGGAAACAGGTAGGAGAGCAAGCGGACCGCCACTGGCAGATTGTGCAGTTCAAAGAGGAATCCCGAGAGCATCAGCGCTGGAATAAAGGCTGCCACCACAACTATAAGACTGGCGACAAACTGGGCCTTCACTGTCGAAGAGATCAGCATCCCCATACCCAGCGCGACGAGCAGGTAGAGTAGTGAACCGAGGCTTAATACCCACAGCGACCCAAGAAATGGAACCTGAAAGAGAAATTTAGCGGCAAGCAGGCATAGCACGAGTCCGAAGATGCCCAGCCCCAAGTATGGCAGCACCTTGCTGAGCAGGATTTCACCGGCTTGGACGGGCGTTACGAACAGTGCTTCAAAAGTGCCGTGCTCCCATTCCCGCGCCACGACCAGCGCCGTCAGCAAGGCGCCAAGGACCGTCATGACGAGCACGATCAGACCGGGAACCAGAAAGTAACGGCTCTCATTGGCCTCGTTGAACCAAAGCCGGTCCTGCACGACCACGGGCCCGCTCGACACTTCTTGTCCTTCGGCCATGCGGCGCGCGGCCCACTGGCCGACCGCCCCTTGAACATAACCCTGAATGATACGGGCGCGATTGGCGTCGCGACCGTGAGCCAAGATCTGCACCTCGGCATCTCCGTTTCTCATCTGGCGCGAGAAGTCGGAGCGGATGCGGATGATGCCGTCGACTTGGCTCGCGAGAATGAGATCCTCGGCCTGGGCCATCGAGGTCATCAGCTGCGCACGAAAATAGGGGGATAGCTGGAAGGTCGACGCCAATTCGATCGCGTCCGGAGAAGTGTCCTCCAGCACGACCGCGACCGGGACGTTCTTTACATCGAGCGTCAGGCCATAGCCGAACAGCAAAATCAGCAACATCGGCATCACCACGCCGACGGCGATGCTGCTGGGATCGCGGAAGATTTGACGCACCTCC
>JBEKWD010000401.1:0-3198 GCA_049513435.1 Steroidobacteraceae bacterium
GCACATGGTGGCCGCGTCGTGGCCGAAGGCAGCGCCGCACAGATCGAGGCCAACGCGGCCTCGCTGACCGGCGCCTATCTGTCCGGCCGCGAGCGCATCGCGCTGCCGGCTCGCCGCCGCAGCGCGGCCGGCGGTCACTGGCTCAGCGTGCGTGGAGCGCGCGGCAACAACCTGCGTGATATCAGCGTGAGGATCCCGCTCGGGGTGCTGACCTGCGTGACCGGCGTATCCGGCTCGGGCAAATCAACCCTGGTGGAGGACACGCTGTATCGCTACGCGGCCGCTGCGCTCAATGATGCCAGTCTGGATGGCGCGAGCCCCTGCGAGGGCGTGGATGGACTCGAGCGTCTCGAGCGCGTGATTGAGATCGACCAGAGCCCGATCGGCCGCACTCCGCGCTCCAATCCGGCGACCTATACGGGGCTGGTCACGACCGTGCGCGAGCTGTTCGCGGCCGTCCCCGAAGCGCGCGCACGCGGCTATGACGGCGGCCGCTTCAGCTTCAACGTCAAGGGCGGCCGCTGCGAGGCCTGCCAGGGCGATGGCCTGGTTCGCGTCGAGATGCACTTCCTGCCCGATGTTTACGTGCCCTGCGATGTCTGCCGGGGCCGGCGCTATAACCGCGAGACCCTCGAGATCCAGTACCGCGGTCGCAACATTCATGAGGTGCTCGACACGACGGTCGAGGAGGCCCAGCGGCTGTTCGAGAACGTGCCCGCTATCGCCATCAAACTGCGCACGCTGATGGAGGTCGGGCTCTCCTATGTACGCCTCGGACAGAATGCGACCACGCTCTCAGGCGGGGAGGCGCAACGTGTCAAGCTCGCGCGCGAGCTCGCCAAGCGCGGTACCGGACGCACGCTCTATATTCTGGATGAGCCGACCACCGGCCTGCACTTTCACGACATTGCCCAGCTGCTCAAAGTACTGCATCAGTTGCGCGATGCGGGCAATACGCTGGTCGTGATCGAGCACAACCTGCATGTGATCAAAACGGCCGACCACGTCATTGATCTGGGCCCCGGCGGCGGCGAGCGTGGTGGGCGCATCGTGGCCGAAGGCACGCCCGAGCAAATCTGTGAGGTGCCCGAGTCCCTTACCGGTGCCTACCTGGCGCCTTTGCTGGCGCGTGCGCGGGCGCTCAAGCCGGTCGCGGCTGCCGCCGCCGGCCTCATCGGCGCTTCGGGCCCGATTCGAAGCGCTGCTGAACCTCGCCATTGATGCGGTACTCGCGGTAGTTGCCGCGCGTGTAGGCCGCGACCACGCCACGCCAGAATGTCACTGCGCCCTCATTGCGTTCAGGCTCGGTGATCAGCCATTGGCCGGCGAAGCGATCAAACAGCAGGCGCACCGCCTGCGCACCGATGCCACGCCGGCGCCAGGAGCGCGCAATGAAGAACTCCGCCATGAAGAACTCGGCCGGATCGGCCACGCTTTCGAGCGCGCGCTGCGCTCGATGGCGCACCATCGCAAAACCGACCGGCGCATCACCGTAGAGGATAGTCAGCACCTGGGCCTGGCGATCTGCGAACCAGCGCGAGAGCTGGTCCGGCTCACGATGTCCGACCTCCCCGAGCCTGGGAAAGACGCCCGTGGCCTCGGGCGCCAGATCCGCCAGGTAGTCGCGGTAGACGCTCTCGATCCAGCGCCGATCATCGCGCGCGCGGGCGGTGTTTCTGACACTGACCTGGGGCATGGCGGCTTAAAAAAATAGGAAAGCCCGGCAAACCGGCGCTATCCGGTCTGCACGGGCTTTACTGCGAGCTCGTCGCTCGTCGGCTTGCGATCAGCTCCGAACTTACTGCGGCGGAGCGGTCGTCGGTGCAGTCGGCGTACCGGGCGCGGCAGTACCGGGGGCCGGCATCGCATTCTGATCGGCCGGGGGTGGCGTTGCGGGCTCGGCGGCCGCTGGGGGCGGACTTGCTGGAGCCGAGGAATCTGGGCTGCTGCTGCAGGCCGCGAGCAAGAGTGCTGCTGCTGCAGCGCTGAGGGCGAGCTTTGTATTCATCGATGGATCCCCAAAATGGTATGTGAATTAACTGACTAATCCGGCATGCACAAACAATTCACGGCAGACGAATTTTAGTCACGGGCGCGTGATTCTATCGACTATTTGACACATTTCAAACTGCCGCAGCAGCGGCGCTTACACTTTAGGCGGCAGCCTTAGCCTTGCGCTTGCGCGGCTTGACTGCGGCCGGGGCCTCAGCGGCGCTCTTCGCGTTTTTGCGCGCGCGTGCGGGTCTGGCCGTTTTTGCTTTCCCGGCGGGGGGCGCCTCGACCTTGACGGGCCCATCGACCAGCTGCATCAGCGCCATCGATGCAGCATCCCCGGGCCGCGGCAGCATGTGCAGGATGCGCGTGTAGCCGCCCGGTCTGGCCTTGAAGCGCGGCCCCAGGTCCACGAAGAGCTTGCCGACGACGCTGGGATCGCGCAAACGCGATAAGGCCAGCCGCCGGCGCGCATCGGTGTCGGTCTTCGCCAGCGTGATCAGCGGCTCAACCACGCGGCGCAGTTCCTTCGCCTTGGGCAGCGTCGTGCGAATGGTCTCGTGGCGCAGCAGCGAGACCGCCATATTGCGCAGCATCGCGTGGCGATGCGGGCTATTGCGGGACAGTTGCCGGCCGGAAAGTCGATGACGCATGTCTGTACTCTAGCCCTTCAGATCAGCCCGCTGCTGCTCTCTTCCTCGTGCTTCAGGCTGGGCGGTGGCCAGCCATCGAGCCGCATGCCGAGCATCAGCCCATGGCTCTGCAGGACCTCTTTGATCTCTGTCAGCGACTTCTTACCCAGATTCGGCGTGCGCAGGAGCTCCACCTCGGTACGCTGCACCAGGTCACCGATATAGTGGATGTTCTCGGCCTTCAGGCAGTTCGCGCTGCGAACCGTGAGCTCCAGCTCATCGACCGGCCGCAGCAGGATTGGATCGAACTGCATCTCGGTGGTCTTGGCAACCGCCTCGTCCTCGCCCTGCAGATCGACGAACACGGAGAGCTGATCCTTGAGTATGCCGCCGGCACGGCGGATGGCCTCCTCGGGCTCGATGGTGCCGTTGGTCTCGATGTCGATGATCAGCTTGTCCAGGTCGGTGCGCTGCTCGACGCGCGCGGCTTCGACCGAATAGGTCACGCGGCGCACGGGACTGAATGAGGCGTCGAGCAACAGGCGGCCGATCGGGCGACTTTGCTCCTCAAACG
>JBEKWD010000402.1:0-3196 GCA_049513435.1 Steroidobacteraceae bacterium
AGGAATTTGTGTACGACTGGTCGTTGGAAGAGCTCCAGGGTTGGTATGACCTCGTCATCACGGTCGAGCAGGACCCGACTTTCGAGTATCGCTTCGCGGGCCACATCGAGACCGGCCGCGAGAGCATCTCGGATCCGGCGATGGGTGGCCTGGTCAACCTGAAGGTTCCTGTCTGATCTGAGGCGATGAGCGGGGGGTGCCGCCGCGGTCGCTGGTTCAGCCGCGGCGGACATCTCCCTATGAGGCATTGATGGAGCCTATTCTTCGCCTGCAAGAACTTACGCGAACACGTCATTACGTTGCGGCGCTGGCAGGCATCGACCCGCTGCTGGCTCGGCACCCCGAAGACCGTGACCTGTTGTACCTGGCGGCGATGAACTTGCGCTATTCGAATCGGGTCCCGGACGCGCTCGAACTCTTGCGACGCCTGGAGCAGCATCACCCGCGATACAGCCGGCTGCATCAGGAGCGCGGCCACTGCTACGTCGCACTGAGGGATGCCCCCAGGGCCATCGAGGCGTTCCGGCACGGCGTTAGCATCAACCAGGCGCTGCTCGACAGCTGGCAAATGCTGCACGGTCTATACCGCATGACGGGAGACCCGCACAACGCCGCCACCGCAGCCGAGCACATCGCGGCTCTACAGAAGCTGCCACTGCCCATCATCCAGGCAGGCAGCCTATTCTCTGATGGCGAATTGACGGCGGCGGAAGGCATCGTCCGCGCCTACTCGCTTCAGCACGGTGATCATGTCGAAGCCATGCGTTTGCTGGCCCGCATCGGCATCCAGCGCGACGTGCTGGATGACGCCGAACGGTTGCTGGAATCCGTCCTTAAGCGGGCACCGGACTACGCAGCAGCGCGAGCCGACTACGCCGGTGTGCTGAACAAGCGGCAGAAGCACCTGCAGGCGCGGCAGCAAATGGACACGCTACTGCGGCTCGAGCCCGGTAACCGGGACTATCTGAAGCTGTATGCGGCGGCCTGCGTGGGACTCGGCGATTACGAACCTATCATTCGCCTGTACCGCCAGATGCTGGCGGAAGGCGCTGCAACCGGAACCGAGGCCGCGGACCTGCACCTGTGGTTGGCAGACTTGCTGAGAACCGTCGGCCGGCAATCGGAAGCCATTCAGGAATATCACGCAGCCATCGCCGCCTTCCCGGACTCCGGCGAGGCCTGGTGGAGCTTGGCTAACCTCAAGACCTACCGCTTTGATGAAGATGAGATCGCGCGCATGCGCACAGTGGAAGCGGCGCCGGCCACCTCCCCGGTAGACCGATACCACCTGTGCTTCGCGCTGGGCAAGGCGCTGGAGGACCAGGGTCGATATGAAGAATCTTGGGCGTTCTATGAGCGCGGCAACGCCCTCAAGCACGCCGAGATTCGCCACCTGCCCCAGATCACGGAGACCCAGGCCCGGCTGTCGGCGCAGGTGTGCACGAAGGAATTCTTCGCAGCACGGCAAGAGTGGGGCGTGGCGGATCGCGATCCCATTTTCATCCTCGGCCTGCCTCGCTCCGGCTCCACACTCATCGAGCAGATCCTGGCTTCGCACCCCCAAGTCGAGGGCACCCAGGAACTCGCTGATGTCCAACGCATTGTCATGGAGCTGCGGGGTCGCGGCACGGACCTGGACAACCCCCGCTATCCAGGTGTGCTGACGGAGCTAACCGCGGAGGAGTTCATGCGCTTCGGCGAACGCTTCCTAACTGAAACGCGGGTGTACCGTCAGACGGGGCGCCCGTTCTTCATCGACAAAATGCCGAACAACTTCCGCGACATCGGCCTCATCCATCTGATGCTGCCGAACGCAAAGATCATCGATGCCCGGCGCGAACCCATGGCCTGCTGCTTCGGCAATCTCAAGCAGCTGTTCTCCAGCGGGCAGGACTTCAGCTACAACATCAATGACATCGCACGCTACTACCGCACCTACCTTGAAATCATGCGGCACTGGAACATGGCGCTGCCCGGGCGAATCCTGACCGTGCATCACGAAGACGTGGTCGCCGACCTCGAGGGCAGCGTGCGCCGCATCCTCGACTTCTGCAGTCTGCCCTTGGAGCCGGCCTGTCTGGAGTTCCACAAAACCCCGCGCAACGTGCGTACGGCGAGTTCCGAGCAGGTGCGGCAGCCCATCAGCCGCGAAGGCCTCGACCAGTGGCGAAACTACGAACCCTGGCTGGGCGCGCTCAAGGACGGCCTCGGCGACGCTCTGAACCCCCAGTAGCTGCGAGCGATGCTATGCTAGGAATGCGTATCGGCAGCAGCAATTGCTCGTTTGGTGATGTCTCGGATGCGAGGGCACCCCAACGCGCGGCCAGATCGCGTACCTACAACAAGAGGAAATTGCATGCGTGAATACCTGATGCCGATTTTCGTGGTCGCTGCTCTGGCGCTAGCCGGCTGCAACAAGTCGAAGTCGCCGGAAGATGTGTCGAAGGACGTAGCCAACGCCGAGCAGAAGGCGAGCAACGAAGTGACGAAGAGCGAAGACCGCGCGCAGAGGGCGCTGGATAAATCGTACGAGAAGGTCAATGAGCAGGAGATTAAATTCGCCAACGATGCCGCACACCAAACCTACAATGTGGCCATGGCAAAAGCCGATGGCGACCGCAAAGTGGCTCTTGCGACTTGCGAATCGCAGAGCGGCGATGCTCAAAAGGCGTGCAGAGACCAGGCGGAAGCCGACTACAAGGCGGCGCGCGTAGATGCCCGGGCCGCCGCCGAGGCCGCCGTGCAGTGACCGGCGTCCCGACCTCGAATCGCATCCTAATCCAGATACCCAGCCCATCGATGAGTGCGTTCGAAGCACTCAGGGTTTCACGTCGCCCCCTGATTGACGTGCTCCCAGACCTTGGAGATCACGACGGAGCCTTCGCCCACAGCCGAGGCCACCCGCTTGACCGATCCCGCCCGTACGTCGCCTACGGCAAAAATGCCGGGGCAGGATGTCGCGAACGGCGAAGCCGAGGGGCTGACGCCCGTGATGACGTACCCTTTGTCGTCGAGCTTCACGAGACCCGAGAGCCATTCGGTGTTCGGCGCCGCGCCCACCATGATGAATAGTGCTCGCGTCACAACCTTGCGCGACTGCCCGGTCTCGGCGTTGCGGATAATGAGGCTTTCCAGATGCTCGCCGCCCTCCAGCGCCGTGACCTCACAGTTGTACTCAATCGTGATGCCCGGCTCG
>JBEKWD010000403.1:0-3842 GCA_049513435.1 Steroidobacteraceae bacterium
GAGCAGCCCGAGGTCGCGCGCGAGGCTGCCCGGATGACAGGACACATACAGCAGGCGTTGCGGGGCGAGCTGCGCGAGCTGTGCTACGAGCTCACGCGCCCCGGTGCGCGGCGGGTCGAGCAGCACATGCGTGTAGGCCTGCTGCAGCCATGGGGCGCCGCTGAGCGCGGGGCTGGATAGATCGGCCTGGAAGAACTGCGCATTGGCGATGTCGTTGCGCTGCGCGTTGGCGCGGGCGCGTTCGACCAGCCGCGCTTCACCCTCCACGCCGACGACGGCGCGCGCGCGCCGCGCGAGCGCCAGCGAGAAGTTGCCGAGGCCGCAATACAGATCCAGCACCAGCGATTGCGGGCCCAGCTCGAGCAGCTCGACGGCGGCCCCGACCAGCGCTCGATTCGCGGCTGCGTTCACCTGGATGAAGTCGGTCGGCCCGAACTCGAGCTCGACTCCGGCCTGCGGCAGCGCGTAATTCAGTCTCGGCGCGGGCTCGCTGAGCGCGCGCACGCTATCCAGGCCGCCGCTCTGCAGCCACAGGCGAATGCCGTGCTGCGCCTCGAATTCGCGCAGCTGTCCCAGATCGCTCGCCGACGGGGTACTGAGCACGCGCAGCACCAGGGCTGCCGTATCGTCGCCGACTGCGACTTCGATCTGCGGCAATTGCTCGCGGATCGAGAGCCGTCCGATCAGCGCCGACAGTGGTGCGATGAGCCGATCGAGCGGTGGGGCGAGCACCTCGCAGCGCTCGATCTGCGCAATCAGGTGGCTCGAGCGCTCGCGAAAGCCCACCAGCACGCGCTCCCGGCGCGTCACGTATTTGACACCGAGGCGCGCGCGCCGACGATAGCCCCAGGGCGTAGTGGCCAGCGGTTCGAGCCAGCGCGCGGGCGCCAGGTGCGCGAGACGCTCCAGGGTCTCGCACAGTTGCTGTTGTTTGAGACGCAGTTGTTCGGCGTGCTCGAGGTGCTGCAAGGCGCAGCCGCCGCAGATCTCGAAATGCGCACAACGTGGACTCACGCGCTTCGCGGAGCGCGAGAGGATCTCTTCCAGTCGCGCCTCATCGTATTGCCGATGCCGCCGCGTGCGCCGAAAGCGAATGGTCTCGCCGGGCAACGCGCCGGGCACGAAGGCGATTTTCCCCTCGTGCACGATGCCCTCGCCGTGCTCGCTCAGCGCCGCGACCACGCCGGTCTCGAGCGCAGCGCTCGCCTGCGCGCCACGCGCCCTCATGTCAGAGCATCCCAGGCCTGGAGAAACTGCGCGTGATGCGGCTCGCCGGAGGCGCGCAGCAACGCGCGCACGCGCTCGAGCTCGCCCGAGAGCGCAGCCCCGTCCAGGCGCGCACGCAGAAACTGAAAGCGCAGATAGATCAGATAGGTGTTGAGCGCATCGGTCTCACAATAATGGCGCACCGCGAGCAATTCGCCGGCCAGATAGCTCGGCCAGACGCGCTCGCCCGAGAATCCAAGCTTGCCCGGGAAGCCCAGCAGCGCCGCCACATCGGCCAGTGCGGCGCGCGCGCGCGGCTGAAAACCGGACAACACGTCCATCAGGTCCAGATGACGCCAGTGGAAACGGCTCAGATAATTGTTGTAACGAAAGGCCGTATCCTCATCGCCGACCTCCCAGTAGCGCGGCGCCTGTATCCCAGCGCGCAGGGCGCGGTAATGCAACACCGGCAGATCAAAGCCGCCGCCATTCCAGGACACGAGCTCGGGCAGAAATTTCTCAATGCCGTCGAAGAAGCGCGCGAGCAGCTCGGACTCGCTGGAGTTCAGATCCCCCAGGCTCCAGAGCCGCAGCTGCTCGGGGGTACGCAGCACGCAGGCTATGGCGATCACGCGCTGCTGCACGTGCGGCAGGAACTCCGTGCCGCTGCGCGCGCGTTGCTGCGCGAACATCGCCTTGGCCACCGCCGCATCGTCCAGTCCCTCCAGATCGTAGAGGCGCCGGCCGAGCTCGACGTCGGGCACGGTCTCAATATCGAACACGAGGCTGTTCATGCCACTCACTGGGCACGCCGTCGCCGAGGCCGGCGCGCCGTGCGACTGGCGCGCAGCAGTACGGCCACGGCGACGATCAGGCCGGCCTCATCGGTCAGCGTGATATGTGCCTCGCCAATGCCAAGCCGGCGCCGCAGGCGCTCGCCGCGTCGTGAAAAGATGACCTCCGGTTTGCCCCAGGCGTTCTGGATCATGCCGATATCGCGAATCCACACGCCATGGGCAAAGCCCGTGCCCATGGCCTTGACGATGGCCTCCTTGGCGGCAAAGCGCATCGCCAGGAAGCGCTCCTGGCGCTGCGTGCGCTCGAACTGCGCGCGCTCGAGCGGCAGCAGCAATCGCTCGACGAAGCGATCGCCGAAGCGCTTGTAGACGTCGCGCACGCGCTTGAACTCGAGCACGTCGATGCCGATGCCGAAGATCACGTGCGCGCCGCACGCATCAGCGCCTTCATCTCGCGCACCGCCTGCGCCAGGCCATCAAACAAGGCGCGCGCAATGATGGCATGACCGATGTTGAGCTCGACGATCTCGGCAATGGCCGCGACCGGTCCGACGTTCTGATAGTTCAGGCCGTGTCCGGCGTGCACCTCCAGGCCGCGGCTGTGCGCCAGCTGCGCCGCCTGGCGCAAGCGCTCGAGCTCGCGCGCCTGCTCCGCGCCGCTGTACTGTGCATAGGCGCCCGTGTGCAATTCGATGACCGGCACGAGCGCGCGCGCAGCGGCCTCGATCTGCGACTCCTGCGGATCGATGAACAAAGCCACGCGGATACCCGCAGCGCCCAGCTGCGCGCAGTGCTCACGCAAGCTCGCTCCCGCGCCCACCACATCGAGGCCGCCCTCGGTCGTGAGCTCGGCGCGCCGCTCCGGCACCAGGCAACAGTCGGCGGGGCGCCACGCGCAGGCCAGCTCAACCATCGCGCTCGTGCCCGCCATTTCCAGGTTCATGCGCGTGGCGAGCAGGCCCAGCAGCAGCTGCACGTCGCGCTCCTGGATATGACGCCGGTCCTCGCGCAGATGCAATGTGATGTTATCCACCCCGCACTGCTCGGCCAGCAGCGCCGCCTGCACCGGCTCCGGATAGCGCGTGTGACGCTGCTGGCGCAGCGTCGCCACATGATCGATATTCAGGCCCAGGGCGATATCCTGCTGCGTCACGCGCTGCGCTCCCGGCGCGGATAGGCTCGGGCCTGGCGCAGATCCGCCTCACTGCTCAGCGCCGTGGCGCTGACGAGCCCCTGCAGGACGCGGCCGCAGATCGCCCCGGCGGCTCCGGGGGCGCTCGCCACCACACCGTGCACGCCGGCTTGAAAGCGATACCAGGTCTCGGCACGTACCGGTTGGCCGGTATCGGCTTCAGTGCCGAGGTTCAGTCCATAGCCGATCAAATCCAGCAGCCGCGCCTCGAAACGACGCAGCGCAGTTTCAGCCTGGCTGTCCCGACACAATTGCGCGAGTGTGTACTCATACAGATCAAATAATTCGGGATGCGGATCGTGACGCGTAGTCAGCGTGAGCAGCAACTCATTGAGGTAGAACGCGCTCATGAGCTGCCCGGCAGGCATGGGCACAGCTGCAGCTTCCGTATTCTCAGCTGCCGTGAGCTGCGGCGCCTCGCCGCGACCACTCCAGGACAGCAACAGCGCTCGAAACGGCTGCAGCAGCACGAAGCGCGAACGCGGGCCACGAGCCGCGCGCGCAAACACCGTCATGCGACCGTGCTCGCGCGCGTATACCTCGACGATCAGGCTGGTATCGCGAAAGGGACGCTGGTGCAGCACATAGGCACGCGCGAGCTGCACCCGATGCACCGTGCGGCTCATTCCAGACCCAGCTGGCGCAAG
>JBEKWD010000404.1:0-3177 GCA_049513435.1 Steroidobacteraceae bacterium
TTGTCATCTGCGTGGGCCTGCCCTTTGTCACCGGGGCTGTTGCGCGGTCTCAATCCCAGGTTATCAGCATCACTTTGACCGGGCAGTCAATGATTCGCTCGGATCTGCGGGCCACTGCGCCTTCCGCCCTGGCGAGCATCAAATCGCTGCTCAACGGTGACGTGATCCTCACCAATCTGGAAGGCGCGGTTGCGGAACCGGGCCAGTCGGTACAGGAGGGACGGGGATTTTTAGCACCGCCTGAAGCAATGGATGCTCTGCAGACTCTCGGCTTTAATCTGCTGGCGCTCTCGGACAATCATGCCTTCGACCTGAGGGCCACTGGCATCGAGAACACCCTGCGGGAGGCTGACGCTCGCCATATCGTTCATGCTGGAACGGGGCTGACCCTGAACGAAGCCGCCGCGCCCAGCTATTTGCACACGCCCAAAGGCACCGTTGCGCTAATCGCGAGCGCATCGGGGCTGATTACCGCGGGGGCCAGCGCTACCGCGCAGCGCCCAGGTGTAAATGAGCTGCGGATCGAGGCGGGTGCACAAGAGAATGAGGCCAGCACCGATCTACCCGGCGCAGCGGCAAACGCCCCGAATCCGCAGGACGCTCAACGCATTTTGCAGAGCATCCGCGAAGCCCGACAGCACGCGGATCTGGTTATTGTTTATCAGCACAATCATGTTTTCGGGAACAGGTCATTCGTAACGCTCTTCACCGAAGGTATGCCGGAGCGCTTAGCGCCGAATGACTGGCTGAAGAGATGGGCGCATGCCGAGGTCGATGCCGGTGCGGACATCATCGTCATGCATGGGGCGCCCCTGCTGCATGGCGTGGAGATTTATCACGCGCGGCCGATATTTTACGATCTCGGCAATTTCATCTACAACCTGCCGGCAACGTTGACGTACATCGATGAACCGATGAATTGGGAAAGCGCCGTCGCCGAGGTGCAATTCCAGGGAAAGGCTCTGCGTTCGATTACTCTGCGCCCCGTCGTTCTGAATACCATCGGCGAGGGTCAGCCCGATGTTCACAACCCCTATGCGAATAACGAGTTCCTCGACACCCGTGGCCTGCCAAGTCCGATAACGGGTGCCAGGGCCTCCTATATCCTCGAACGGCTGGCTGAACTCTCGAAGCCGTTCGGTACGCAATTCGAGATGCGAGGCGATACGGCGCAGATCAAACTAACAGCGCGCGAGGCTGCTGCCAGCGAATCGACTTCAGCTGGACCTCATTAAATTGCCGCCAATCAATCTCGGAGACATCCCATATGGATCGCTTCACGATCTCGCTCGACGAGGATCTCGCCGAGGCATTCGATGAGCACATCAAACAACGCGGATACGCTACTCGAAGTGAAGCTGTGCGCGACATATTGCGCGATCTTTTACAGCGCCGGGAGCTAGCCGCCGAGAACAACGGCTTTTGCGTGGCCAGCCTGTCCTACGTCTACAACCACCATGAACGCCAGCTGGCCGAACGCCTGGCGTCGCTGCAGCACGCTCACCATGAACTGACGGCGGCTACGATGCACGTGCATCTGGATCACGACCAATGCCTTGAGACGGTCAGCTTGAGGGGTCCGGCGAAGGCCGTTCGCCAGTTTGCCGAGCAAGTGATAGCCGAGAAAGGAGTTCGGCATGGTCAGATGAATTTGGTCAGTGTGGGCCTCGGAGAGGCCCATAAGCACGATGGCAGCAAGCATCGTCATCTGACGCCCCGCCACTAGAGCAGGTGCATTGACTCGACCGCGCGGCACCCGTTCGGGTACCGATGCTTACCGCATCAGACAGTTACGATAAGAAGAACTAGAATATCTTCTTACTGCATGCGTCCGATCTGGATCTAGGCTCGTATTGAATCCGAGCCATTCGTATCAGCGCCGGCCGGTGAACCCATGTCGATTGATAGATTCGTCGCCGAGCAGTGCCGGCGCGCCCGTAGCACCTTGTTGTGGAGCATGGGCGCCATTGCCATTGTTTGCGTTGCAGGCGCTGGCGCGAGGGCCCACGCCGAGCCTGCAGCAAGCGACGCGGTGGTAGCAGACACGATCAGCAGCTCCGCGGAAACCCTCGAAGAAGTGACGGTCACGGCAGAGAGCCTGGAACTGCTGGGAACCGCCTCCAGCGCCAGCGAAGGCGTCGTGTCGGATCAGGAGCTGCAGCTCACGCCGCAATATCGACCCGGTCAGCTGCTGGAAACCGTACCGGGCCTGATCGTGACGCTGCATAGCGGTGAGGGTAAGGCCAATGAATACCTGATGCGCGGCTACAACCTGGATCACGGCACGGATCTGCAGACCTACGTGGACGGCATGCCGATCAACGCGCCCACGCATGCGCATGGGCAAGGCTACACGGATCTGAATTTCGTGATTCCGGAGCTCGCCGATGCACTCACGTATACCAAGGGTCCCTACTATGCGAGCGTCGGCGACTTCGGTGCGGTCGGCTCGGTGCGGATGGACTATCGGGACGCGATTCCAGATCAGATTTCGGTCACTACCGGAACGCTCGACTATCAGCGCTACTTTGCCACCGGCTCGCAAGCCCTGGGTAGCGGGCAGCTGCTTGCCGCCGGGGAATTCCAACACTACGACGGCCCTTTCAGCAATCCAGATGACGCTCGCAAGGAGAATGCGGTCCTGCGCTACAGCGAGGGCGATGACCAGAGCGGTTACTCCCTGACGGGCATGTTCTATCACCAGCTGTGGAACAACACCACCGACATACCACTGCGCGCCATCTCGGAAGACTTGGTCGGCGATCGCTTCGGCACGCTCGATCCGACCGATGGCGGCCGCTCCCAGCGCGCCAGCTTCTCGGCGCAGTATCACGACACCATCGGCGAGGGACAATTCACTGCCAGCTCTTTCTTCATCTATAACCAACTGCATCTGTATAACGATTTCACGCATTTTCTGATCGATTCGATTCACGGCGATCAGGAAGATCAGTTCGAGAATCGCCGCGTCCTTGGAGGTGCAGCCGATTACACGCTGCCTGTTGCCTTGGGGGCGCTCGAGAATGAGATCCGCGTTGGTGTTCTGACGCGCTACGATTCAATGGGCGTCGGGCGTCTGCCCAGCGAGGCTCGAGTACCGCTGTCAGCGTTGAATGATCCTGCGTCCTTTTCCAACTTGGACCAGGTGTACCTGTTTGCCGGCGCCGCCTACCTGCA
>JBEKWD010000405.1:0-3123 GCA_049513435.1 Steroidobacteraceae bacterium
GCAACGTCAGGATGCACTGGTTTAGGTTGTTCTCTGCGACGACTGTTCTTGGCCACACTTCGTTCATCAACGCGGATTTCTCGACGATCTCGCCCGATCGCTCGACCAGGTAACGCAACGTCGCGAATGCTCGAGATGGCAGAGGGATCGGCTCGCCCGCTGGGCAAATGAGGATCTGCAGATTCGAATCTAGGCGAAAACCCTCGAATTCGTAGTCAGCCTTATTGATTTGGTCCATTAGAAGTAGGCCTGGAAACGCCCGACAGACTCAAGCGCGATCCGCATACCGAGGTCGTCGCAAGTTATTGATCTCTAACCTAGAGCAACTGACGTGGCGATCCAGCGCGAGTATCCAGCACAGCGTCGGAAGTACCCAAGCAATTTCATGACTTTTCATAACTTACCCAAAGCAATTTCATTGCGACCGACACTAGATTCGCTTTACCACGATCGTCGATCGTCGCTCAACCATAATTTTGGGAGGAATGAAATGACAAACGACATGCAGGGAATGTTGCTGCGAAAGGCACACGCAACGGCGGATGTAGGAACCGCCAGAGGCGCCAGCGTCAAACTGAGCGTTATTGCTGGTCTCTTTGCGCTCGCGATCGCTGGCCACGCGAGCGCGGGTTGCGGTGCACCAGCGGCCAACCCCAATCTGCCGAGCGAGCTCAGGTCCCCGTCAGTCCCCAGTTCCAGCCACTTCTTGTCCGCCGTCTATCGACCAGGGGCGGAGGGACGATTCCTCCCGACTGGCGATGATGGGGGCTGGCCCGGCGAGGCGGGTATCGTCGGCATGTGGCGCTTTCTGTTGGTCTCCAATGGAACAGTGGTGGACGATGGTTATGCTCAATGGCATTCCGACGGCACCGAGATCCAGAATTCTGGTCTGCATGCGCCGGACACTGGCAATTTCTGCCTCGGCGTTTGGCAGCAGGTCGGACCCAACAAGTACCAACTCAACCATTTCCCCCTTGCCTGGACTGGTACCACTGGTGGGGGAGGTACTAACCTTCCTGCTGCCGCGATCCAGCTCACCGAGACGGTGAAACTTACCGACAATGACCACTTCACCGGGACGTTCACGCTTAATGTGTACGTGCGGCCCAGCCCGGACTCCCTCAATGTCTCTCCAAGTAAGCCTGTGCAGACGGTTACCGGAACCATCACTGCAACACGTGTCACGATCGATTCCACCGTACCCGGCGCGCAGTAAACACGTACACACAGCTACCAGTGTTCGGAGACTGCCCGCACGAAGGCGGGCAGTCCTCTTCGCCCTTCAGGGCTTCAGCAATCGCAGTCGTACCCGATGCGCCGCGAGAATTCATGCGGCGCGATTGATGCCTGACTGGCGTACTCCGCGGGGCGCTCAAGCACCCTTGGCGTAGTTGCTGGCCCCGAACCAATCGACTACCACCGCCGGCTCGTCGCCGACGACCCAGGCGTCATGACCCTTGGGCAAAGAGGTGATATCACCCGATCCTGCGATGAACTCGGTGCCGTCATCCATGCGGATGGCGAGTCTTCCAGACACGTGGTACTGGAAATGCGGGGCCTGGCAGCTGGACGTCTTGGCCAGAGGCTTGACGTCGGTCGACCAGCGCCATCCGGGGCTGAAGACCAGGCGGCCTACCTCGGCGCCGCCTACCTTCAGGATCTCGGCTCGGCCATTCGGAAAATTGCGGACCTCTTCAGGATTCGAGAACGACTTGTGCTCGGTGTTTTGCTCGTGATTGCGCATGACTTCACTCCCTCGCGCTAATTATGGGTTCCGGCGGGCCCGACAGCGGCCCGTTGCCTGGGCTACTCTCGACTGGTAGTTTACTTACTAGTAGGTCAATATCAAGCGAGTCATGGCTACCTCATTGGAAAAAAATCCGACCACCCGTACTGCAACGCTCACGCGTGCTGCCACGGCCATTCTGGATGTGGCCGAAAAGCTCGCGCAGACGCGCGGCTATAACGGCTTCAGCTATGCCGACATCGCCGTGCAGCTCGGGGTCACCAAGGCGAGCCTGCATTACCATTTCCGCTCCAAGGCGGAGTTGGGGCGCGCACTGATCGAGCGCTACGGGCGAATCTTCGGCGCGGCGCTGGATGCGATCGATCGGCAAACCCGGGCGCCGCGCTCGAAACTGCAGTGCTACGTTGAGCTTTACAATTCGGTCCTGAGCAATGAACGGATGTGTCTGTGCGGCATGTTGGCCGCAGAGTACGCGACGCTTCCCAAGCCGATGCAGGAAGGCCTGAAGCGCTTCTTCGATGCCAACGAACGCTGGCTCAGCATGGTGCTCGAAGAGGGCCTGCGCACCAAAGCGTTTGCATTTAAGGAGACGGCGAAGCAGCGCGCGTGGCTCATCCTGGGCGCGCTCGAGGGCGCCATGCTGGTGGCGCGCTCGTATGGGGAGCCTCGGCGCTTCATGGCAGCCGCGGCCTCGGTGTTGGCGGATCTGCGCGCCGACAGGCGCTAAAGGCCGCTTCGCACGGCGATGCGCAGCGCGTCACAGTGACTTGAGCGGATCAGGTGCCGCAGAACGTCTGCAGTACGCGCTGCTCGGGCGGCGGGGGCTCGGCATAGGCGGCGTAGGCGCTTTGCTCCTCGTACGGTCGCGACAGCACCTGCAGCAGCTCTGAAAATGGCGCGAGCTCGGCGTGCGCGACGGCGGCGTCGAGCGCCTGCTCGACCCGATGGTTGCGGGGAATGAAGGCGGGATTCACGCGCCGCATGGCCTGGGCGCGCTCCGCGGGCTGGCGCGGCTCGCGGCTCAAACGCAGGCGCCAGCGCGCAGCCCATTCGTCATAGTTGGCCGGATTGGAGAACAGCGCTCGCGCGCCGGCGTCGGCCTGCGCACTGTCAGCGGCGTCGCAAAGCCGCCGGAAGGTCAGCGTGAAATCGGCCTTGTTGCGATACATGGCGTCGAGCAGCGACTGCGCGAGCTCCAGGTCCTGCTCCTCGGCGATCAGCAAACCGAGCTTGCTGCGCATGCCCTCAAGCCAGTAGCGCGCAAAGAGCGAGGGCAGAGCGCCGAGCAGTTCGTTGGCACGCTCGACCGCCCGCGCCGGTTCGGTATCGAGCAGCGGCAGCAGAGTTTGCGCGAAGCAGGCGAGATCCCATTGCGC
>JBEKWD010000406.1:0-3123 GCA_049513435.1 Steroidobacteraceae bacterium
TAGTGAATTAGCGCTAGTCAGCTGTACCTGCGGCTCGGGATTGATCAATGCCGCTTGCAGCGCCGCGTTGTCCTGATCAACCGCGAGCGCTCCAAGCCCTTGAAGCTGCAGCGCCTGCGACATGCCCTGCTGAGTGGATCCTTCGGCACCGTTGTAGACCATCTGCAGCGCCAGCGCGATGCTCGTCGGGGAGATGGCAACGTTGGACGTAGCGCCTTGATTCAGAACATCAAAGAGCGCCAGCCCGAAAGCATTGTCGGCGGCAACGATCTGCGGCGCGACGGGGGTGTCGTTCTGCAGCGCTTGTTCAACAGCGCTGCCGATGGCGGCGCTCGTTGTGGAACTGGAGCTGCTAGTGCTATTGGGTCCTGGCTGGGCCGATCCACTGCCACAACTGCTCGCTAGCAACGCGCTAGCCAGCACACTGGCAACTATGACAAAGCGCATGACGCGACAGCTTTGCTGACACCCAGTGAGCCGCCTCAAACCATCCATGTTAGCCCCCGACATGGAGTCCGAGCGGGTCGCCAGCTTCGCGCGACACCAATCAACGTGGCGCCCAGGGTGACCGTGTACAGCCCGCTGCACTTCATGGAGTTCTTTTTCTAGCCCGTGATCGCCAAACGCGACAGTGACAAGTGCGTTGACAGTCAGCCCTACTATAGCTTCGTCGCCACCATTTAGGCTTCGAGCTGCGTTTTGAGTTCTGATTAAGTAAAGTGCTGGTACCGTTGGCGCACTAGGTTCTGGTGCCTTGTCCAGTGGCCGCTAGACTGACGCCCCCTTGGCGTCCGTGGATGCGAGACGAATCTCTGGCAGTGACCGATCAGTCAGGGAGCTCAGCTCTTCTAAGGTATGAGCCAACAATGTGCCAGTAGCCCCGTTTATTCCAATGTTGCCAGTCTGAATTGCAGTTAATGCCTTGAGGGCGATATCGGTTAGCTGTCGGTGTTCGGCGGCAAAAGCAATCAGGCGTTGTTGTAAGGTTACCGCTTCGTGATCGATCGATTTCTGGCGGCCGGAACCAAATGAGGCGACGGCGTCGGCAATCGCGTTGTCGAGACAGCGGTTTAGCGTGCGAAACTCGTCTGTCGAAATGGGTTCATTTTGTTCGACTGCCAACGCCGTAACGCTTTGACACACATCCCCATAATCGTGCACGACTTGGTCGACGCTGAAACCGAGGCGTAGCAGTTCAGTCCCGTGTAAGGCAGCCACGCGACCTATCGGTGTCTGCGCTGGTGCCGGATCTACATCGGCACTCTCTCGAATGTGAGTCTTTTGCTCGGCTCGAAGGGTTTCGACAAGCTGTTCCAGGAATTGCGGCACGCCGTGTTGCATCGTTGCGGCAGGCTCACCGGGCTCGAACCTTCTGGCAACTTTGTCCCTACAAAGACTGATAATTGCCTGACGATTCGACGTTAGAAACTCGTGGAGCATCCCAAAGACATTAGTGCGCCGCTCGTCGAGCGTCTGTTCGACACCGCACATGAGGACACAGTCCTATTGTGCAAATGCATACCCCGTCTCGTTCTCTTTGGCCCGATACATGGCTTCGTCCGCACTCTTGATCAACGCATCCGCAGTGGCCCCGTCCGTCGGGAAAACCGAAATTCCAATGCTGGCCTCGAGACCTGGGTTGACGATGGTATCGCGCACATTCACGTTACATGGCGCTTGAATCGCCTTGAGGATCTTTTCGGCAATCATCGCAATGTCCTTCGGCTCACGAAGTTGCGTCAGTAGGTATAAGAACTCGTCACCGCCATAGCGACTGACCGTGTCTTCGTTGCGCGTGCTGTGCCTGAGCCGCGTTGCAACAGTCTGCAGAACGGCGTCGCCTACCTGATGCCCATACGTATCGTTGATGGTCTTGAAATTGTCCAGATCTACGAACATAACAGCAAGCATCCAGCGATGCCGCGTCGCTTGCGCAATTCCATGTTGCAACCGATCCTTGAACAGCACCCGGTTCGGCAGCCCGGTCAAATTATCATGCAAGGCGGCATTGCGAGAACCCTCTTCCTGTTCCACCGCCGCGTTCAATTGATGGTCGACCATGGTCCGATCTCTGATTTCATTCTGCAGCGTCTGATTCACCGCCACTTGTTCTTCGGCCGCTTCTAGCAATTTCCTTATAACGGCCTCATTTGTGTCGAAGGCAATTTTTATTCCCGGTAGCAAGTCCCTGTTCGCAAGTTCATGCTGGATACCGGTATTGACCGAGCATAGTTCCTTGGCCGATTGCTTTATTAACTCGTGAATGTGCCCGCTCTGCCCAAGTGCGTGGCTGAGGAACCTACTCGGCACGATTTAGAGTTCCGCGTTCAGATTTGATCGTCATTTGAATGTTCCGGTACGGCTGACGGCTTTCCAGCCTCATGGCCGCCTACAACAGATTGTCCGCCTGACTTGAATCCCTTTCCGTACCGTAACGTACATAGGACATAAGGTGCCGAATGCGATGCCTCCGGCCATAATCGCGACTTGCTCAGACTGGTTGTGCCGTAACTGTACCTTGAACACTCACACTTAGAGGAGAGGTTTTCCATGGATCGCCGCACCATGCTATTTAGCACAGCGTTCGCCGCAGTCTTCGCCGCTGCCCGCGCACTGTCGCAAGGAAGCGATCACTCGAAGTTGCTGAACGATCTGCTAGACCAGTTTATGAAGGAGAACCTGGATATTTCTCCTCTGCTCGTGACCAGTCTCGGAATGGACACCGGCGCACGCGCGAAACAAAAAAGCGAGATCGACGATGCCTCCGAGGCGGGAATTGAGCGGCAGAAGTCCCTAATAGCGAGCCAGGTGGCACGCCTGAGGGGCTTTGATCGCGCCAGCCTGAGTGCTTCTGATGCGATCAGCTACGACGTCGTCATGTACGGTCTGAGCACCAATGATGCTGCCAACAAAGCATTCCGCTACGGAACCGGCGGCGCTGGTCAACCCTACGTGCTCAGTCAGCTCAACGGCGGCTATCAGCAGGTGCCCTCATTCCTTGATACTCAGCACTTGATTGAGACGAAAGCTGACGCGGACGCTTATATCGCGCGTCTGGCAGGTTTTGCGGCTGCGCTCGACCAAGAAGCGGAGGTCGCCCGTCACGACCTGGCCCTGGGTGTG
>JBEKWD010000407.1:0-3120 GCA_049513435.1 Steroidobacteraceae bacterium
TCCAGTCAGCGCTGTGTGCGCGCCGGCGGCAAGCACAACGATCTGGAGCACGTTGGCTATACGGCAAGACATCACACTTTCTTCGAGATGCTCGGTAATTTCTCGTTCGGCGACTACTTCAAGCGCGAGGCGATCGGCTTCGCGTGGGAGTTTGTCACGCGCCGGCTCAAGCTGGATCCAGCGCGGCTCTGGATCACGGTGTTCCAGGACGATGACGAAGCGGCCCGGATCTGGGCGCAGGATATCGGCGTCGACCCGGCGCGCATAACGCGCATGGGCGCAGCCTCCAACTTCTGGGCCATGGGCGACACCGGGCCCTGCGGTCCCTGCAGTGAGATTTTCTGGGATCACGGCCCATCGGTGCCCGGCGGCCCACCAGGCACAGCCCATGAGGAGGGCGATCGATACGTTGAGATCTGGAACCTGGTGTTCATGCAGTTCGATCGCGCGGCCGATGGCAGCCTCACACCATTGCCGAAGCCCTCGGTCGATACCGGTGCGGGCCTCGAGCGCATGGCCGCGGTCATGCAAGGCGTGCATTCGAATTACGACATCGATCTGTTTCGCAAGCTCATCGAGGCTGCCGGCCGCGTGACTGGCAGTGCGCAGCTCGATTCGCCCTCGTTGCGCGTGATCGCCGATCACATTCGCGCCTGTAGTTTCCTCGTGATCGACGGCGTGCTGCCCTCCAACGAGGGTCGTGGCTATGTGCTCCGGCGCATCATCCGGCGCGCGGTGCGCCATGGTTTTCAGCTCGGACAGTCGCAGCCGTTTTTTTATCTGCTGGTGCCAACCCTCGTGAACCTGATGGGCGATGCGTTCCCGGAGCTTGCCGCGGCGGCGGAACATGTTGCGCGCGTGCTCAGGCAGGAGGAGGAGCGCTTCGCCGAGACGCTGGTCTCAGGCATGGCGCAGTTCGATGCACGCATGCGCGAGCTGGGCGGGCAAACCGTGCCCGGGGCGCTGGTTTTTCTGCTGCACGATACCTACGGTTTTCCGCCGGATCTGACGGCCGACATCGCGCGCGAGCGCGCTCTGCAAGTAGATATGGATGGCTATGAGCGCGAGATGGCGGCGCAGCGCGAGCGCGCCCGCTCGGCGAGCAAATTCGGCGTCGAGCAACGAGCCACGACGCAGATCGAGGAGCGCAGTGAGTTTCGCGGGTACGACGAGCTCAAGAGCGAGGGCCGCGTGCTTGCGCTGTTGCGCGAGGGTGCGCACGTCGAGGCCCTCAACACCAGCGAGCGTGGCGAGGTGGTGCTCGATCGCACGCCGTTCTACGCCGAGGCAGGCGGACAGGTTGGCGACAGCGGTGAACTATCCGGCGCCGACGGCATGCGCTTTGATGTCGAGGACACGCACAAGATTGGCGCGGCGCACGCGCACCGCGGCGTGGTACTTGCAGGCACTGTGAGGCTCGGGGCTGTGCTGGTCGCACGGGTTGACGTCGAGCGGCGCGAGGCGATACGACGCAATCATTCCGCGACGCATCTGTTGCATGCGGCACTGCGCGCGGTGCTCGGTACGCATGTCACGCAGAAGGGCTCGCTCGTGGCGCCCGATCGACTGCGCTTCGATTTCTCGCATTTCCAGCCGGTCAGCGCCGCCCAGCTCGAGCAGGTCTCACAGCTTGTCAATGCGCAGATCCGTGCCAATGCCGAAGCCACGACGCGCGTGATGGACACGCAGCAAGCCATCGCGGCCGGTGCCATGGCGCTATTTGGGGAGCAATACGACAAGCAGGTGCGGGTGCTCTCGATCGGCGATTTCTCATATGAATTGTGCGGCGGCACGCACGTGCAGCGCGCCGGTGATATCGGACTATTCCACATCGTCAGCGAGTCCGGCGTGGCCGCTGGCGTGCGCCGCATCGAGGCGCTCACCGGTCAGGCGGCGGTCAACTATGTGCAACGCGTCGACGCGCTGCTCGGCGAGGTCGCGCAGCTCGTGCACGGCTCGCGGGAAGACTCGGCCGGCAAGGTGCGCGCAGCGCTCGAGCGTATACGCTCGCTCGAGCGGGAGAATCGCGCGCTCAAGGATAAGCTCGCGACAGGCTCAGGTGTCGATCTGGCCGCAGGCGCGGTGGACCTCGACGGCGTGAAGGTGCTCGCCGCGCGCATGGACGGCGCGGACATCGGTGCGCTGCGCTCCGCGCTCGATCGACTCAAGAGTCAATTGGGCTCGGCGATCATTGTGCTCGGCGCCGTCGAGTCCGATTCCAAGGTATTGCTCGTGGCCGGCGTCACGTCCGACCAGATTGCGCGCATCCGCGCCGGGGAACTTGTCGGGGCCGTGGCTGCCCAAGTGGGCGGGAAGGGCGGCGGACGCGCTGACTTTGCTCAGGCCGGCGGCAGCAAACCGGAGGCTCTCGATCAGGCGCTTGCGAGCGTCACACCGTGGGTTCGGTCGCGTCTAGGCGCGGCTGCACACTGACGCGGCGAATTGCTCGGCTGCAATTCGGACGTAGCAAGCGAGGCAGTAGCGGCGGATTTTTGTCTTGAATTTGCACGCCGCCGCAGTACGCTGCACGGTATCCCATTGCGGAGGAAGCAACAGTGCTCATCCTGACGCGTAGAGTCGGCGAAACCGTGATGATCGGTGACTCGATCACCGTGACGGTGCTGCGCGTGAAGGGCAATCAGGTGCGCCTGGGCGTGAACGCGCCGAAGAGCGTGTCCGTGCAGCGCGAAGAGATCTTTCACCGCATCAAACGCGAAAATTCCGAGTCAACTTCGAGCTGAGGAACCAGCCTCTGGCGCCGCTGCGGCGGCCGCGGCCGCCGAACGCGCCGCGCCGGGCGTGCTTTGCCCTCGTGCAGGCCCTTGCGTATGATTGCGCCGCGGGTGCGCGGGGCTACTGCGCGATCGGAGAGATGGCCGAGTGGTCGAAGGCGCACCCCTGCTAAGGGTGTAAGGGTCAAAAGCCCTTCGAGGGTTCGAATCCCTCTCTCTCCGCCAGTTTCCCGTTTGTCGAAAATGTGCCGCCAGTCTCTATCGGCGCACTCCCACTTGCGCATCCATAGCCCTTGAAGCGATCATGCCCAAATGGCCACCTCACCACCGCGCTCCATCGCCTCGCTGACCATTTCGTTCGGCCTGGTCGCGATTCCGGTAAAGCTTT